>NZ_JBNHHB010000005.1:0-154802 GCF_059091905.1 Arthrobacter sp. Dra40 | reverse complement strand
ACGTCGGTGGGATCAAGGGAAGCAAGTGCCGCGGCCAACAGTTCCGGGGACACGGGGGCAGCAGCGGCAGCCTCATCCCGGCCGTCGTTAGCGACGCATAGCCTGACAAGCGATGTTCCCTTCCCGGGGTCCAGCTCATACCCCAGCAATATCGCGGCTGTACGGATCTCCGGACTCAAAGCCATCGCGAGTTCCAGACATAGCCGACGCCCTCGAGGTCCCTCAAGGAGCAAATCAGTCCTCTTCTGCATCTGCTCATCGTCGCACCTCAACGCCAGGCCAAGGCCACCGATGCCACGCGGGCATGGCAGGTCCGATGTCACCGCTGAACGCCCACCCTCAGCCGGATGAATCCATCTACAAGGTTGGAGAAGGGCCGATCACGCACAGCACGCCGCGCGTGCATCAAGGCGGGCCTCGCTGCCTCTCGGACTGTGGAAAGCAATTTCTGTCTTTTGCTGCTGTCCTGTGGATCATACGTGCCCGCTCCGGCGGCTCAACCGGCCTGCGGCCGGCCGCACGGTCAGGGGTTCGGCTCGGCGCTCCTGCGTCGCTTATTTCCTCACCGAACTCTCCTGACCGCTTGCCCTAACGGGTTGGCCCCGCCTCCGTCGACCACAGCTCCGCAAGCTCCGCCAGCAGGCAAAAAACGTCGGGGGAGAGGGAACCGGATCTGCTGGTCACCGAAGGATTCCCGCACCTGTGAACCAAAGGAGCAAACCATGAAAACTGCAACGCTGAGCCGCACTAACACCACGGACACCGGCGAGACCATCACCGTCCCGGACCTTCCTGTCTATGACAGGACCGGGGACGGATACGACTGGATGGAAACCCTCGACGGCGCCGGCTGGACCGCACTGCCGAACTGGGGATCCGAGGGCTGGGACGCCGGAGCATGGCCGCTGATCATCCTGACCGTGGCCCGCACCCGGGACGAAACCGGTGAACTGTTCGGCTACGGAACCTACGTCGAAGGCGACACTGCCGCCTCCTGGTTCCGCTCCCAGACCGCGTGCTTTGAAGCCATCACGGCCGAAGTGTTCTTCCACTGGCAGATGGGCCAGTCCGACGGCCCGGCCAACCTGCCCACCACGGCCACCGAACTTCCCGCTGCCGACCGGAAACCCTACCCCGGCTGGACACGCTAACCAACCCCAGCAGTGGCTGCCCGGCTGGTGCCGGCCGGACAGCCACGATGCGTTTGGAGCGGTTGACAACATCATTGAGACTCCTTCGGATTCCTGGCCATGAGCGTTGGCGCCTTCATCAACTCCAACGCAGACGTGACCAACCGCGACGTGACCACCTTCATCCTGCCGTCCCTGCTGGTAGGCCTGGGCTTTGCCTTCACGCTGAGCCCGATGACTGCCGTTGCCGTGAACTCGGTGCCGCGGGAACTGACCGGCATGGCCAGCGCCACCACTAACCTGCTGCGCGACCTCGGATTCGCCCTGGGCCCCGTGCTGGTGGGGGCCATCGCACTGTCCGCCGCGGGCGGCCAATTGATGGGATCGCTGCAGACCTCCGGTCTGGCACCGGACCAGCTGGGCCCTGCGATGGGCATCGCCGAAGCCGGCGGCCCCATCGCGCTCAACAGCATCCCTGAGGGTGTTCCCGGTTCGGGCGCCAGCCAGTTTGCACTCGAGGCCTTGGGCAGCGGGTTCACCCAGGCCTTCCTGGTGGTTGCCATCGCAGCCCTGGCTGCGGCCTTGCTCAGCTTCTTCGGGCTGCACGGTGTCCGCGAGACCGATCAGGAGGCAGCAACAGTGGAAGACGCGGCCTAGTCCCTCCTCGCCCTGTGCCGCAGTAATAAGGAAGCCGGTCATTTCCCAGCGGGATGACCGGCTTCCTCGTATCGCGTGGAGAGGATCCGCAGACGCTTAGTGGTCTGCCTCCGGCTGCAGGCGGCGCACGAACGGGGCGCACACGACGGCAACGAGGCCCAGGATGCCGCCCACCGTAAAGGCGACGCGAACGCCGTCGACCAGGGTGACGTTGTCCGCGATGCCGCTCGAAGCGGCCATGGTGGTGCCGATGGTCATGGCCGCGATCAGCACGGCGGTGCCGGCGGCGCCGGCCAGCTGCTGCAGCGTGTTCATGATGGCGCTGCCGTGGCCGTACTGCTCTCGCGGCAGCGCTCCTAGGGCAACGGTCATCAGCGGGGTCATCAGCATGGCCATGCCGACGCAGAACACCGTGTGGAAGACGACGATCATGGCGATCGGGGTGTCTATGTGGACACTGCCCAGCAGCCACTGTCCGCCGGCCAGCAGCACGGCGCCCGGAATGACGATGGGACGGGGTCCGACCTTGTCGTAAATGCGGCCGACAATCGGGGAAACGATGCCCTGGATCAACCCGCCCGGGAGCAGGGCCAGTCCGATAGTCAGAGTGCCCAGGCCCATCCCGTTTTGCATGAAGATCGGCATGACCATGACGGTGCCCAGCATGGTCGCCATGGCGATCATGACGATGACCACGGAGATGCGGAAGTTGTGCACCTTGAACGGACGCAGATCCAACAGGTCCGACTCGGTCTTGCGCAGGGCACGCTGGCGGTTGATGAACAGCACCAGCGCGATAACGCCGACAACGAGGGCGACGATCGGCGCCCAGGCCCCTTCCATCAGGTCGGCAATGGAGGAGAGTGCGTAAACGATGCCGCCGAAGGCGAAGGCGGACAGGATGACCGAGAGGACATCCAGCGGGGCCTTGCGGGTTTCCTTGCCGGTCTTGATCGCGAAGACGCCGAAGAGGAACACGATGACGGCAACCGGAATCATCAGGCCGAACACCCAGCGCCAGTTCAAGGAGTCGATGATGGCGCCGGAAAGGGTGGGGCCGATGGCCGGAGCCACGGAAATCACCACGGAGTTCAGGCCCATCACCGTGCCGCGGTGCTTGACCGGGACGGAGGTCAGCGTGGTGGCCATCAGCAGCGGCAGGATGATTGCAGTGCCGCCGGCCTGGACGATGCGGGCGATCAGCAGGATCGCGAAGGTCGGCGCAACGGTGGCCAGCGCCGTGCCGACGATAAACAGCAGCATCGCCGCGACGAAGAGGCTCTTGGTGGTGAAACGCTGGAGCATGAAGCCGGTGGTCGGAATGACGACGGCCATGGTGAGCATGAAGCCAGTGGTCAACCACTGCGCGGTGGTGGCACGGATGCTCAGATCCGCCATCAGATTGCGCAGGGCGACGGTCAGCACAGTCTCATTGAGGATCATGATCAGCGCTGACAACACCAGCGCAGTGATCACGGCGGCGACGCGCTTGGGCGAGATCCTCTCAGGCTCTACGGCCTTTGCCGCCTCCACCTCTCCGGGCGGAATTTTCTCCTCTAGGACGTCTTTCATGGACACCTTTTCTGGTTGTTTGGGGGTGGCACGCTGGGCAATGTAATACTTACAAAAGTATAAGCATAATACAAAACTGAGATCCGGGAGCTCGGGAAGCCCTCAGCTGGGTTCCCCGATCAGGACGGCCAAGCGCTGGAGGGCCGGAAGGCTGCCCGCAAGCTGCTCCTGCTCCTCCGGGCGGAGCTTTGCGGCCGCAGCGCCGAGCGCCTCGGCCCACGCTGTCTCCAAGAGCGTTCGGATGCGCTGCGATTCCTGGGTGGGGTGCAGCGTGACGTAGCGCTTGTCTGCCGCGTCGCGGATGCGGGTCACCAGGCCGCGGGCAACCAGTTCGCGGAGCTGTGTACTGACGTTGCTGAATTGGCGGTCCAAGCGGGCGGCGACTTCTGCGACGGTGATACCAGGCTGGGATTCGATGACGCGCATGATGTCCACCATGCCGTTCGGCAGCAGCGGAATGCCGGCATTCTCATGCGATTTTCGGCGCACATCGGACGAAATGTCGATCAATGCCACGGCAAGCTGGCGGTGGTCCACGGCGTGGCCCCGCACGGCCCCGGGCTGGGTGTTCTCCATCCCCCAAGCATAAGATGCGGCGCCGGGCAGGATGCCGGATGGCAGCCGAGGCCTCGCATTCAGTCCATCGATGAGGACCCTAGCCCGCGGACAGCGTGCGACGTAGCCTGAGGTGACTACCGCAAGGAGGGACGTGCGATGGACCAGGACATCCACAAGTACATCAACGCGTTGGTCGAGAAGGAACAGCAACTGCGGGACTCCATGCCGGACGATTCGGACAAGGCCTCGGCCCGTGCCGCCGAACTCCGCCGTCTAGAGGAGCAACTGGACCAGTGCTGGGACCTGCTGCGCCAACGCCGGGCCAAGCGCAAGGCCGGCGAGGATCCCGGCGAAGCGGAGACCCGACCGGTGGACGAAGTGGAGCACTACCGGCAATGACATCCACCCCGGTCTAGAGGCCGGAGCACCTCACCGCCCTGGGTAGGCACGCGAAAGGCGAGTTGCAGCGCCCGGTGCTGCGCCTCGCCGTCGTACTCTCGGGGCGGAATTTAGGCGCCCTTTGACGCCTTGGAGGACTTGGACCCGGACTTCTTCTTGGCGGCGGAGCCGGAGGAGGACTTGGCCTCGCGGTTCTTCTCCACGCTGCGGCGCAGGGCCTCCATCAGGTCCAGGACCTTGCCGCCTTCTTCCTCTTCTTCCGCGCCGAAGGTCTTCTCCGTGTCCAGCGCTTCGCCCTGCTCCAGCTTCGCCTCGATCAGGGTGCGGAGTTGTTCCTGGTACTCGTCGGTGTAGTCGGCGGGCGTGAAGTCCGAGGAAAACGAATCCACCAGAGCCGCCGACATCTCCTTCTCCTTGGCAGAGATTCGTACTGTCTCTTCCAAGGACGGGAAACTGGCCTCCCGCACTTCGTCCTCCCAGAGCAGGGTCTGGAGCATGAGGACCTTGCCGCGGACGCGCAGCGCCGCCAGCCGGGTCTTTTGCCGCAGCGCGAACTGCACGATGGCCGTGCGGTCCGTCTCCTCCAGCGTCTTGCGCAGTAGCACGTAGGCCTTGGAGGACTTCGAATCCGGCTCCAGGTAGTAGCTGCGGTCGAACATGATCGGATCGATCTGGTCGCTCGGCACGAACTCGACCACTTCGATTTCGCGGCTCTTTTCCACCGGCAGCGACTTGAAATCCTCGTCGGTAATCACCACCGTGTGCTCGCCGTCGTCGTACGCCTTGTCGATGTTCTGGTAGTCGACCGTCTTGCCGCAGACCTCGCAGCGGCGCTGGTACCGGATGCGGCCGCCGTCCTTGTCATGCACCTGGTGCAGGCTCACATCGTGGTCTTCGGTGGCGCTGTAGAGCTTGACCGGCACGTTGACCAGCCCAAAGGCCACGGCTCCCTTCCAGATGGCTCTCATGGCACTAGTCAACACCCGGAGGCAGTACAAAGCCAGAGGCAAGCCACTAGCCAATCGGGCAGGCGGCGGACAGACTGGCGGTATGGCCACCCCGAAATCCAGCCAGCAGGAGACCGTCACCGTTGACGGGCGCCGGCTCAGGCTCACCAACCTGGACAAGGTGCTGTATCCGGAGACCGGGACCACCAAGGCGGAGGTCATTGCCTATTACTCCGAGATCGCCGAGTACCTGATTCCGCATGCGGCCGACCGGCCGGTGACCCGTAAGCGGTGGGTGCACGGCGTGGGCACCGCCGCCGAACCGGGACAGGTGTTTTTCCAAAAGAACCTGGACAAGTCGGCACCCGACTGGGTCAAGCGGCACTCCATTGAACACAAGAGCAACACCAACGTCTATCCCTTGGCCAATGACCGGGCGACCCTGACCTGGCTGGCCCAGATTGCCGCCTTGGAAATCCACGTTCCGCAATGGAAGTTTGGTCCGCGCGGCAAGATCAACAACCCGGACCGGATGGTGCTGGACCTGGATCCGGGCGAGGGCGCCGGGCTGCCGGAGTGCGTTGAGGTGGCGTTCCTGATCAAGGACATCCTGGAGGGGATGGGTCTTGACCCAAGGCCGGTCACGTCCGGTTCCAAGGGGATCCATCTCTACGCCGGTCTGGACGGCAAGCAGACCTCCGACGAAGTCAGCCAGGTGGCCCACGAATTGGCCCGCCTGCTGGAGGCCGACCATCCTGGCCTGGTGGTCAGCGACATGAAGAAGTCGCTGCGCCAGGGCAAGGTGCTGGTGGACTGGAGCCAGAACAACTGGGCCAAGACCACCATTGCCCCGTACTCGCTGCGGGGCCGGCCGCATCCCACCGTGGCGGTGCCCAGGACCTGGCAGGAACTGCAGGACCCGGACCTCACCCATCTGGACTTCCGGCAGGTGCTGGAGCGGGTCAAGCAGATCGGGGACCCGCTCGCGGGCATGGCCGGCGGCAGTGCAGACGAAGAGTCGCTGGCCGCGGCGCCGGCGGCGGACCGGCTCAGCGTCTACCGCTCCATGCGCGATCCAGACCGGACCCCCGAACCGGTGCCGGCAGCCATCGCCCCGCGGGAGGCGGAACAACCGGTCTTCGTGATCCAGGAACACCACGCACGCCGCCTGCATTACGACGTTCGGCTGGAGCATGAGGGGGTGCTGGCGTCCTGGGCCGTGCCCAAGGGGCCGCCGGTGACGGCGGGCAAGAACCATTTGGCCGTCCAGACCGAGGACCACCCGATGGAATACGCCACCTTCGAGGGCACCATCCCCAAGGGCGAATACGGCGCCGGGGTGATGACCATCTGGGACAGCGGCAGTTATGAAGTGGAGAAGTGGCGGGACGGCAAGGAAGTCATCGTGGTGCTGCATGGTCGCCCGGACGGGGGGCTCGCTAACGACGGCGGTCCCTCCGGTGCGCGCCGGTACGCCTTGATCCACACCGGCGGCGAGGATGGCAAGAGCAACTGGTTGATGCACCTGATGAAGGAGCAGCCGCGCCCAGAAGCCGCGAGGGCGCAGAGCGCACCGTCAAAGGACCAGGACAAGGACCAGGACAAGGACCAGGACAAGGGAGCCGCCAGCGAGCCGGCGACGCCGGTCAGCGCCGGCTCCGCGCCGGCGACTGTTGCGGCGCCGCAGCCGGTCAAACCCATGCTGGCGGTCCAGGGTACGGAGGCCTCCATCGACGAGGACGATGGCTGGGCGTACGAGATGAAGTGGGACGGGATTCGCGCTGTCGCCGTCGTGGCGGGGGGCGAAGTGCGATTGATCAGCCGCAACGGCCAAGACATGACCAAGACCTACCCGGAGCTCTCGGACCTGCCGGAGCATGTGCTGGCCCAAACTGCGGTGCTTGATGGCGAAATCGTCGCGCTCGACGCCAAGGGGCGGCCGGACTTCGGCCGGCTCCAGAACCGGATGAACCTGGTGAAGACGGCCGATATTGAGCGTGCGGCCAAGAAATATCCGGTGGACTATTTCCTCTTTGATTTGCTGGAATTGGACGGAACGGCAACGCTTGGGCTGGAATACTCCCAACGGCGCGAAATCCTCAAGGAAGCGGTGGAAACGCCCCGGGACGGACACATCCAGGTTCCGCCGGAACTGGACGCCGCCTTGGCAGAAGCCGTTGCCGCCAGCCGGGAAGTTGGCCTGGAAGGGATTATTGCCAAGCGCACGGACAGCAGCTACGCGCCGGGCCTACGGACAAGGAGTTGGATCAAGATCAAGCACCAGCTGACCCAGGAAGTGGTCATTGTGGGCTGGCGGCCGGGTAAGGGTTCCCGCGCGCGCAAAGTCGGCTCGTTGCTGGTGGCCGTGCCAGACGGCGTGGAACTGAGCTACCTGGGCCGGGTCGGTTCCGGCCTGACCGAGCGGGAACTGGCCGAGATCGGATCCCGGCTGAAGAAGATGTCCCGCAAGACCCCGCCGCTGGACGGCGTGACGGCGGCGGATGCCTCGGATGCGCACTGGGTCCGGCCTGCCTTGGTCGGCGAGGTGCAGTTCAGCGAACGCACCGAGGCCGGGAAGCTGCGGCACCCGGTCTGGCGGGGCTTCCGGCCGGACAAGAAGCCGTCGGACGTCGTCGTCGAAATTCCGCAGTTCCAGCCCTGACCGGACGGTCCCGGAAGCTTAAAAGTTTTTGCACCGAACCCCTATCATTCTGCCGATGAATCGTTAGTCTTTACCCAGAGGAACTTCAGGGGGAAGTTTCCGGGGGATGTTTCTTGGGGAAGAAGGCAGAACCTCATGGGGAGTTCATTTAAGCCGACTATTCGCGACGTTGCCGAGCGGGCCGGAGTCTCGCTGGCAACGGTGTCCTATGTCTTGTCCGGGCGGCATGGGGGGTCAACCCGGATCAGCGAGCCGACCAAAGCCCGGGTGGTGGAGGCCGCCAAGTCGCTGGGCTACGTGCCCAACCATGCTGCACGAGGGATGCGGCGCGGGCGGACGGACACGGTCGCCGTCGTGGTGGAAAACCTGGATTCGGCCTGGGACCGGCAGTTGGCAGAGGTGGCCAACCGAGTGCTTCCGGAACACGGCTACCGCGTGGTGGTCCTGCTGGGCCAGGAGGCGTGGCGGAACTTCATGCTCTCCGGCGGCGCGGACGGCGCCATCCTGGGCTTCAGCACCGAGACGCCGGAGGAAGACCACACCCTGCGCGATCTCGCTGACCGCGGCGTGGCGCAAGTAGTGGTGTCACAGTTCCAGCAGCCGGACGGCTTCGATGTGGTCTCCGTTGACGCCGAAGCGGGCATCGCGCAGGCGGCCGCATACCTGGCCGCCCGGCACAGCCGCATCGCGGTGCTGCACAGGGGCGGGCCTGCACCGGGTCCGCGGGGTACCCGGCTGGAGCTGTTCCGGCAGGCCATGGCCGACCTCGGGGTCGAACTGGACGAGAACCTGGTCCGGGCAACGCACGGGTCCTGGCGCGAGTCGTACGAGGTGACAGGCGAGCTCCTGAAGCTGGCCGATCCACCCACTGCGTTCTTTACCACCGCGGATCTGGAGGCACTGTGCGTCTCCGGTTCCGCCACCGCGGCCGAACTCCGGATCCCCGAGGATTTGGAAATCATCGGGGTGGAGACCTCGGATTTGGGCCACCACTCCGACCCGCCGATGAGCTCGGTAGGCCCGGATCCGCTGGTGGGCACCGTGGTGGACCTGCTGATCGACCGGTTGGAGGGGCGTACCCCCACCAACGGACGCTTGGTGCCCGCACCGTGGAAGCTGCACCACCGAGGGACCACGGTGGCCGGTGCCCCGGTCGAGGCTGCAGCGGACGGCTCGGATGAGGCGGCCGACAGCGTTTCCGACGGGGTGCCCTAGCCGAGCCGGCACTAGAGTGCAGGGATGGACTGCACGCGGCACAGCTACGGCCCGGATCCCAGTCAATACGCCGAACTATACGTGCCTGCCCGACGCCGGTACGCGGCCGTCGTCGTCCTCATCCACGGCGGTTACTGGCGCGCAGCCTACGGGGCCGAGCTAGCACGGCCGCTGGCGGCGGATCTGGCGGGGCGCGGCTGGATCTGTTGGAACGTCGAGTATCGGCGGGCGGGCAACGGCGGCGGCTGGCCGGAAACGTTCGACGACGTTGCCTCCGGAATCGACAAACTCGCCATCACTGCGCAACGGCTGGGATTCACTGCGGACCACGTGGTGGGGCTAGGCCATTCGGCGGGAGGGCAGCTGGCCGTGTGGGCCGCCGGGCGGGGCCGGTTGCCGGCCGGGGCCCCGGGACGGCGCGTGCCCGGGGCGGCTCCCCGGGTGGAGTTCGGCGCCGTGCTCAGCCAGTCCGGCGTGCTGGACCTGGCGCGTGCCCATGAGCTGGGCCTGAGCGGCGGGGCGGTGGAGAACCTGCTGGGCCGCCGCCGGGACGGGGCGGGCGATGCCTCCTCGTCACAGGGGATGGCTGGGGGCGCCGCCGGGGCGGAGGGCACTGGTCCGGATGGATCCGATCCGTACCGGCTGGCGGACCCGATGCGGAACCTGCCGCTGCCGGTGCCGGTCTACGCCTTCCACGCGGACCAGGATGCGGACGTGCCGCGGGAGCTCTCCGAGCGTTATGTTGCCGCCGCCCAAGCGGCCGGCGGCGAGGCCGAACTGATCATGGTTCCGGGGGACCACTTCGACCTGATCAATCCCGCTTCCGAGGCGTTTGCGCGGATCCGGCAGGTGCTGGTGCGGCTGGGCTGATACCGCTGCCGCAACCGGCGGCGCTCTGCTACGTTGGCAGAGTGCTCACGGTCATAGGCGAGGCGCTGGTGGACGTGGTCCGGTCCGACACCCGGCCGCCCCGAGTGCATGTCGGCGGAAGTCCCTTGAATGTGGCGGTCGGGCTGGCGCGGCTGGGCCATTCCGTCCAGTTCGTCGGCCGGTACGGCAAGGACCAGTACGGGGACTTGGTCCACAGCCACCTGCGGCGCAACTCCGTGCTGGTGCCGCTGGACCCGGATGCTTCGCCCACGAGTACTGCCACCGCCAACCTGGATCCCACCGGTGCCGCCCGCTACTCGTTTGACCTCCTCTGGGAACTGCCGGAGCTCGACCAGGTCCGGCCCCGCCTGCTCGACGAGACGGTCTGGCTGCACACCGGCTCGATCGCCACCATGTTGGAGCCCGGCGCGCACACGGTGTTCAGGACGGTGCAGCGGGCGCACCCCCGGGCACTGGTCAGTTACGACCCCAACTGCCGGCCCACGCTGATCACCGACCGGGACTTTGCCCGCCGGCAGGCCGAAAAGTTCATGGTGCTGGCCGACGTGGTCAAGGCATCCGATGAAGACCTGCAGTGGCTGTACCCGGACCGCAGCGTCGAAGAAACAGCACGGGACTGGCTGAAGCAAGGGCCGGCGGCGGTGGTGGTCACGCGCGGGGCCAAGGGCAGCTGGGGAGTGGTCCGTGCCGGATCGGTCACGGTAGCCGCCCCGGCGGTGTCCGTGGTGGACAGCGTGGGAGCCGGTGACGCCTATATGTCCGGGCTGCTCGATTCCCTGCTGGCAGCGGGATTTTCCGGTTCAGCGCGGCGGGAGAGACTGCGGGACATGACGGCCTCCACGCTGGAAGACCTGATGGCCCACGCCGCCCGGTCTGCCGCCGTCACGGTTTCACGGGCCGGGGCGAACCCGCCGCACCGGGACGAGTTGGGCTAGCGCGGCGTCCGGCGGCCGCTTCGTCCCTAGACTGGTGCAATGCGCCTCATCGCCAGCGACTTGGACGGAACCATCATCGGCCGGGACGGGAAAATCAGCCCCCGCACCGTCCGTGCCTTCCACAGCGCCGCGGCCGCCGGCGTCGAAATTGTCTTTGTGACCGGCCGGCCGCCGCGCTGGCTCACCCCACTGGCCGAGCAGATCGGCCACCGCGGCACAGTAATCTGCTCCAACGGCGCCGTGGTCTATGACCTGGAGTCCGGTCAGGTTCTTTCGGCGCAGGCGCTGCCGTACCAGAACATCCTCGACGTGCGCCGAATCATCCTGCACCTGCACCCGTCGGTGACCTTCGCCGCGGAAACCACGGAAGGCTTTCAACTGGAACCGGGCTTCATCCAGCCCGGCTCAGTGGAACTGCTGGACGGCATCGTGCCCAGATTGCTGCCGGACAGCCTGCGCCGCACCGATGCGGTAGTGAAGCTGCTGGCCCGCGGCACCGACCTCGACCCGGACGATTTCCTGGCGGAGGTTGGCCCGGCTGTCGCCCACCTGGCGGCAGTGACGCATTCGGCGCCGGAAAACCCGCTGTTGGAAATGGCGCGGCCGGGACTCAACAAGGCGGTCACCCTGGCCGAGTACGCGGGTTCGCTGGGCATTGACGCCCGGGACGTGGTGGCCTTCGGCGACATGCCAAACGACATCGAGATGCTGCAGTGGGCCGGGGCAGGGTACGCCATGGCCTCCGGACATCGCAGGGCACTCGAAGCGGCTCCGTTCCGTGCCCCGGCTTTCCATGACGACGGCGTCGCCCAAGTGATCGAGGAACGGCTGGCGGGCCGTCCGCAGACACCCCGGGGGCCGTTGGCCACCGCCTGATTCCTGGCTCAGGAGCCGCGGCCCACTCCAGTCGCCGCGGCTAGCGGCCTGGCCTCGGGTCCTTCGGAAAGATACCGGCGGGCAAACCAGCTGGGGCCCACGGTCCGCTGCCTGGCGGACAAATCCACGTCGGCAAAAATCAACTCTTCGAACAGGCCGGCCTCGGCGGATGCACCAGCACCCGGGGCGGCAATGAAGCTGTGGCCAGGCCCGTTCCACGCCACCGCCGGCGCAGGTGCGCCGCGCCGGGCCAGCGCACGGAACCAGCCGTCTCGCCCGGCGCTCCCGCCGGGCACCAGCAGCAGTTGGGCACATTCGTCGGAAACCGATGGGCGGGGCCGGCGGTCGGCGCCCCAGGCGGCCGGATCGGCATCGTCCTCGGTTGCCACGCAGATCAGCCGCCCGTTCAGTGGCACCACCGCGGCAGAGTCCGTGCAGGCCTGGAGCTCGCCGGCGGCGTCCAGCAGCCAGAGTTCCGTGCCGCTGCCGGCGCCGGTGCCCGTACCTGCGCCGGCGGCTGCTGCCACCCGGTGGCGCGCAGCAAGCCTGCCCAGTTCCCGGCGGAAGCCCGGCGGGAAACCCGAGGGAAGCACCAGCAGCTGGGCGCCCAGGCTGGCAGCCTGCTCCAGCCAGCGCTGGCTGCGTACCGCCGCGCCATCGCCGTGCAGCCCGGCAGCCTGCACTAGGGCAATGCGCATGGGTTCCTCCTGGTCGGCAACGTCGGGCGGGCCGGTAGAGTACCGGGTGTGAGCAGTGCCAGCCCGTACCTCAATCCTACGTTTCCCGGTTCCGGGCAGAACCGGCCGCTGGCAATGTCTCACCGAGGTTTTTCCCCCGCGGGACAGGAAAACTCGATGGCCGCCTTCCGCGCCGCTGTCGAATTGGGCTACCGCTACCTGGAAACCGACGTCAGGGCCACCCGCGACGGCGTGCTGATGGCGTTCCATGATCCAACGCTGGAACGCACCACCGACGGACGCGGCGAACTGACCGCGCACACGGCCGGACAGTTGGCGCAGCTGCGGATCTCCGGGGAACCGATTCCCACGTTCGAGGAGCTGCTGGCCGCGTGGCCGGATGTATGCCTCAACGTGGATGTGAAGGACATGGCTGCGGCGGACGAGCTGGCCCGGCTGATCGAAGCCTACGACGCGCATGACCGCGTGCTGGTGGCGTCCTTTTCGGACCGCCGGCGCTTCCGCGTGTTGCGTGGGCTCACGCGCCCGGTCTCGGGCTCGGCCGGCGTATATGCCACCGTGGGCATTTATCTGCTGGGCTTCGTGGGACTGGCAAAGTTGCTGGCGCGGTTGCTGCGGGTGCATGCCGTGCAGGTGCCGGTGAAGTACGGCCGGTTCACGGTGGTCACGCAGGGTTTCGTGCGGCGGTGCCACCGCGCCGGCCTCCAGGTGCATGTGTGGACCATCAACGAGCGTGCCGAGATGCAGCGGCTACTGGCACTCGGCGTGGACGGATTGATCTCCGACCGGGCCGACATTCTGGCCGACGTCATGGCAGAACGCGGCAGTTGGCCGCAGAGGGAGTCAACATGAAGGTCTTGATTGCACCGGACAAGTTCAAGGGAACGCTCTCGGCGGCCGAGGCTGCCAGCGCGATGGCCGACGGCGTGCTGCGGGTCTATCCGGATGCCCAAGTGCAGTTGCTCCCCGTGGCCGACGGCGGCGAAGGCACCTTGGAGGCCGCTCTCGCCGCCGGTGCGGTGGAGCACACCGACCGCGTAGTCGGGCCGCTGGACCGCGAAGTGACTGCATCGTGGGGGATGTTTGAAGGGCCGGATCGCAAAACCGCCGTGATCGAAACCGCCCGGGCTTCCGGGCTTCTGCTCACCGAGCCGAGCGTGCAGTCGGCCCTGGCGGCCCATTCCTACGGCAGCGGCCAGCTGATCGAGGCGGCGCTGAATGCCGGCGCCACCGAAATCGTGCTGGGCGTCGGCGGCTCCGCCATGACCGATGGCGGGTCCGGCGCCCTGCGCGCCCTCGGGGTGAGCATTTACAACGACGGCGGCGCCGAAATCCTGCTCGGCGGTGCGGCGCTGGCGACGGCCGAGCTGCTGGATGCCTCCGGTTTGGACCCGCGGTTGGCGGAGACCGTCATCCGGATCGCGGCCGATGTGGTGAATCCCCTGTACGGCCCGGACGGCGCCGCCCATGTGTTCGGTGAACAGAAGGGAGCCGATGCGGTCTCGCGCCGGCTGCTTGACGAAGCGCTGCAGCGGTGGGCGCAGCTGCTGCTGCAGACAACAGGCCGCGACGTGAACGTAGCCGGCGCCGGGGCGGCGGGTGGCTTCCCATCCGGATTCATGGCGCTGGCCGGTGCCCGCGTGGAGCGAGGTTTCGATGTCGTGGCAGACCTTGTGGGGCTGGACACAGCGCTGGCCGATGCCGATCTGGTGCTGACCGGCGAGGGGTCGCTGGACCGGCAATCGGAGTTTGGCAAGGTGCCGTTGGGCGTGGCGGGACGTGCCCACGCAGGCGGAATCCCCGCCGTCGTTGTTGCTGGTCAGATCAGCCTGGCGCCGGACAAGCTGGCCGAATACGGAGTGCATGCGGCCGCCAGCCTGGTGGAGACGGCCCGCAGTGAGGAGCAGGCGATGGCGCACGCCGCGCGCTATGTCACGTTGGCCACGCAGCACGCCCTCGAAGGGGCCTGAGCCCCGGGCCAGACCTATCATGAGGGCATGAGCAGTACCTTTGTTCCGTCCTCCGCAGTGCGTCAACCCTTCCTTCCAACCGTGGTTCTCTGGCTGGCCCTTCCGATGGCTGTACTGGTGCCGCTGTGGGTGGTGGCGGGACGGGTGCTATTCGGGATCGGCGGCCAGATGGTGCTGTGGTTGGGCATCAGCCTGGGCCCGGCGCTGCTGGTGCTGCTGTTGCTGACCGGCGTCAAGCTGGCCGAGGCGGCGCGCCGGGGTGTGCTGCTTCCGGTGCGGGCCGTGGTGGCGCCGGCCCTCGCCTGGCTCGCGGCGATCGCCTTTGGGTTCACCGTCCCGGACTTCGGCGGAGGGGCCGGAGACGGCACGTCCGTCATGTCGCTGTTGGCCGGTCCGTCCGCCTTCGGAATGTCCACTGCGCTGTGCAACCCGTTCGGAATCATCGCACTGGCACTGACGATCGCGTCCACGGTGTTCGCCTTCCGCGCCGCGGCCGATGGCAGGAAAGCAGCGGGCCCGGTTACTCAGGCAGTCGACGACTGAGGCAGTTGGCACAACCGGCGCCTCTCGGTGCGGTCTGCAGGAGGGCGCTCCGGTAGGCCATCCCTTCGTACAACATCGCCCGCATCCTGGGCGCCCCGCTTGAGGGCGCCCGGATGCGGGCGTTGCTACGTGTTCCGGCTTGGTGTTTGGGCCCTAGCCCGCCGGCGCGGAATCAGGCCGGGACCACCTCAAGGACGGGCAGGCTGTCCAGGCCGCGGCTGGAGTTGTTGATCTTTCGCACTCCCTCGCCGACCGTAAACGCCTGCACCCGGCGGCGGAGCGCGTCGAACACCGCGTAGGCCTCCAGCCGGGCCAGGCCCTGTCCGGCACACCCATGCACTCCGTACCCGAAGGACAGGTGGTCGATCGGGTTCCGTTCCACCAGGAAGGTGTCGGGATCCTGGTAGTGGCGGGGGTCCCGGTTTCCGGCGTAGAAGAGGAGCGCAACTTGGGATCCGGCCGGAATGATGGTGCCGTCGACGTCCACGTCCTTTGTGGTGACGCGGCCCTGGGCGTGCATCAGCGCCTCATAGCGGAGCGTCTCGTTGAAAGCAGCCGGAATGAGCGAGGCATCCTGCCGGAGCAGTTCATATTGGTCGGGGTTCGCGCCGAAGGCCGCGATGGCGTTGCCGATCGCGGCGATCGTTGTATCCAGGCCGGCTGCCACGTATTGGTGCACGATCTTGCCGCAGTTCGCAGCGGGAATTTCGCCGCGGTGCCCGGCGTCGAAAATCGCCCGGCCCATGCTGCCCTCCACGAGTTCCTCGCGCTGAAGCGTGGTGGCCCAGTGGAACAGTTCCCCGGCCAGCGGGAAGTTCTGCGCGGTGCGTTCGTTCATCGGACCAAGCACATTGAAGGCCGCAGCCCCCCAGTCAAGGATCTTGTTGCGAACGTCGCCCTGCACGCCGATGAGGTCCAGCACCACCTGCAGCGGCAGTTCGCGGGCGAGGTCGCTAATGGCGTCGAACGCGCCCCGTTCCACCACGCCCGCCACCAGGTCGTCGGCCTTCTGGTCGATGCTGGCCTTCAGCTTGCGCAGCGCGCGGGGGGAGAGGTTCTCGGTGAGGGCGCTCCGCAGTGCCTCGTGCTGCGGCGGATCCGTGGCGAGGCTGGTGCCGACCAAGGCGCCGTTCATGTCCGGATTGAACGCGACCGCAGTCGACGAGAAGGCCTCCCAGTTGCCGAGCGCCTCGCGAATCTCCTGATACCGGCTCAACACCCAGACATCATTCTTTTCAAGCCGCACGGCCGCGGCCTGCTCGCGCAGTTCCGTGAACGCCGGGTAGGGATCGAGCAATACTTCGTCGGACCAAAGGTCGATGTCGGACGTCTGCAGCACTGCAACCATTCCGTGGCACCTCGCATCGTGTAGGGGGCGCAGGGAGCGGCAAGGCGCTTCTGCGGGCTTCGGGCGTTGGATCGGGAGCCGGAGCATGTGTCCGGCGCCACTATGGCTATCCAACGGCGTCCATCCGCATAAGACAAATGAATGTTTTGAATCCTACCTATGCGTGCTGTGCATTCGGCTCGAAAGACTCAGTAGCCGGGTGGAGGCGGAGCGGACTCAGGGCCGTCCCTGCTGGGTATTGGCCGCCCAATAGGAAGGCGCCTTCGCCGGTGAGGACTGCCGCGAAGTCGGGGGCGGTTGCCGATGTTTCGGGTTCGCGGGTCAGGCGGGCGATGGCAACGAACCGGTCCTGGTTGATGCCGCCGCGTTCACGAATGAGCAGAACCGCTCCAGCATCGTCGAAGTCCACACGTGGGTCCCGGAATTCGACGTCGAGCATGCCCCAGTGGCCGGTCAGTCGGACGGAACCGGCGAACTGCATGCTGCCGCCCCGCTCGGTCGAGGCTTCACCTTCCCGCAGCGGAAACCAAAAGCCTTCCGGGCGCCTCTCGGCGGGCTCCGCCACGTCGATCTTGCCGTCGTCGAGGGACTGGATGTAGGCCGTCAGGCTTGTCTTGATCGGCCAGAGTATTCCTGCCTCCATGTCTGCTCCCTGCACTAGTCGCGCCCAAATCCGTTTCAGGCACGTAATGGATGTTGACGATACAAGAACATTCAGAGGGTGTTTCCAAGGGTTGTTCCTGAAATCGCTTTACGGGGTGAGTTGTCACATGACAGTGTGTATTCTGATCGTAAGTAAGATCACACCAACCGTGTAGAGCGGAGGTAAAACGGGACGGCAGTGCTGTCGTCAGGATTTGATGCCGAGCAGACGGTGTTTGCGAAGAGCGGCGGGCGCCGTACAGCCGGCCGGCGCTGTCTGGTCTGCGCTTCTCGATGACCAGGTCGTGACGCCGCACCTGCTTCCGGAGCCTTCACAGTGGCTCGAGCAGATCAGTGCATCTTCGTGGCGCTAGGAGGGCGGGACAGCCGGCGCCAACGAAATCGTTCACGTTGACCGCCGGAAGCCCTCGTCTCGGCCCGCGGCTAGCTTTCGTGCCGGAAGCCGAGCTTAATGGTCACCTGCCAGTCCGAGACTTTGCCTTCGTTCAGGTGGCCGCGGACGGATTTCACCTCAAACCAGTCGAGATTGCGCAGTGTCTTGGATGCCTCGGCGATGGCGTTGGAGACCGCGGCGTCGATTCCATCCGGCGACGTTCCCACAATCTCCGTGACGTTGTAAACGTGGTTGGCCATGCTTCCTCCTTGCGGACGTTCCCGGGGCTGACTCCCCGAGGGTGTGTGCAACGCTAGCCGCGGGCCACTCCGCGGTCTAGGTTCAAGGGATCCGGGAGCATGGCCGCGTCAAGAGTTGCCGCGCCGCGGGCTGGGCGTCAGCCGAGCTTGGACGGTTTGACGCCCTCGTCCTCGGCCGAGTCCACCGGCTCGGTGCCGCGCCAACGGGCCACAGCGCTCATGCCGTGGAAGATGATCAGGGCGGCCGCGGTGCCAAGCGCGATGCCTTCGAACTTCAGTTCGCCGATAGTCCAGGTGAAGTTGGCGATGCCGACCACCAGCGCAACGCCGGCCACCGACAGGTTAATCGGGTTGGCGAAGTTCACCCGGTTCTGCACCCAGATCCGCACGCCGAGGATGCCGATCATGCCGTAGAGCACCACGCCGGCACCGCCGAGGACCCCGACCGGAACCGTGGCGATGGCGGCGCCGAACTTCGGGAGCAGGCTGAGCAGGATGGCGACGATGCCGGCCACCCAGTAGGCAGCGGTGGAATAGACCTTGGAGGCAGCCATCACGCCGATGTTCTCTGCATAGGTGGTGGTGCCGGACCCGCCGCCGCTGCCGGCCAGCACGGTGGCCAGGCCATCGGCCATCAACGCGCGCCCGGTCACCGGGTCAAGATCCTGCCCGGTCATCGCCGACACCGACTTCACGTGGCCGATGTTCTCCGCCACCAGCACCAGCACCACGGGGACGAACAGGCCGATCACGGAGATGTGGAACTCCGGGGCATGGAAGTCCGGCAGCCCGATCCAGGCGGCGTCATTGATTGCGGAGAAGTCCACCTCGCCGCGCAGGACGGCCACCAGATAGCCCACCAGCACGCCGATCAGGATGGACAGCCGGCCGAGCAGCCCGCGGAACAGCACGGTCACCAGCAGGATGGCCACCACGGTGACAAGCGCCGTCACCGGGCCTTTCTCAAAATTGGCTTTTGCAGCCGGCGCTAGGTTGAGCCCGATCAGCGCCACGATGGCACCGGTCACCACCGGCGGCATCACCACGTGGATCCAATGTGTGCCGGCCTTGTGCACGATGAGGCCGATCAGGAAGAGCACGGCGCCGGCCATGATCAGGCCGCCGAGCGCTCCGCCCATTCCGTGCTGGTTCATCGCCGCACCGATCGGGGCAATGAACGCGAAGCTGGAGCCCAGGTAGCTGGGGACCCTTCCCGCCGTGATGATCAGGAACAGGAGGGTGCCCACGCCGGAGAACAGCAGTGTGGTGGCCGGCGGAAAGCCGGTCAGCAGCGGGACCAGGAAGGTGGCGCCGAACATCGCGACCACGTGCTGGGCGCCGATCCCGATGGTGCGCGGCCAGGTCAGCCGCTCCTGCGGCCCCACCACTGTGCCCGCGGAAATGTTCTTGCCGTCACCATGCAACGTCCAGCGGAACGGGGATGACTTGACGGGCGTGCTCATGGTGGGCCTCTTAAAGAGTCGGGGAGTCAGTGGAAATATCCGGAGGACATCCTACCGCTCCAGCAGCAGCGCCGCGCCGTCGTGACGGTTCGAAGACGCGGCCGCTCTGCGACTCAGCAGGCTCCTTTAGGCGATGACGGCGTCCACAATCGCTTTGGCCTCGGCCTGCACCTGCACCAGATGGTCCGGCCCGCGGAAGGATTCGGCATAGATCTTGTACACGTCCTCCGTGCCGGAGGGGCGCGCGGCAAACCAGGCGTTTTCGGTGGTGACCTTGAGCCCTCCGATGGCAGCGCCGTTGCCGGGCGCTTCGGTCAGCTTGGCGGTGATCGACTCGCCGGCCAGCTCCGTCGCGGCCACGTCCGCGGCGGAGAGTTTGGCCAGCGCTGCCTTCTGGTCCCGAGTCGCCGCGGCGTCGATGCGCGCGTACGACGGCGACCCGAACTTCGCGGTCAGCCCGCCGTAGAGTTCGGACGGCGATTTTCCGGTGACCGCGCTGATTTCGGAAGCCAGCAGCGCCAGCAGGATGCCGTCCTTGTCCGTGGACCACGGTTTGCCGTCGAAGCGGACAAAAGAGGCACCGGCTGACTCTTCGCCGCCGAAGACGCCTTCGCCGGAGAGCAGGCCGGGCACGAACCATTTGAAGCCCACAGGCACCTCCACCAGCCGTCGGCCGAGGCTGGCCGCCACCCGGTCGATCATCGAGGAGGACACCAGCGTCTTGCCCACTGCTGCCCCCGCTGGCCAATCCGGCCGGTGTGTGTAGAGGTAGTCGATGGCCACGGCGAGGTAGTGGTTCGGGTTCATCAGCCCGGCATCAGGGGTGACGATCCCGTGCCGGTCCGCATCGGCGTCGTTCCCGGTGGCAATGTCAAAGGCGGCGCCGCCGCCGCGCACCGCGCTGATCAGCGAGGCCATGGCCGACGGCGACGAGCAGTCCATCCGGATCTTCTCGTCCCAGTCCAGGGTCATGAACGCCCACTGCGGGTCCACCGTTGGGTTGACCACCGTCAGGTCCAGCCGGTGCCGCTCGGCGATGGCACCCCAGTAATCCACCGAGGCCCCGCCCATCGGGTCCGCGCCGATCCGCACTCCGGCGGCGCGGATGGCGTCCAGATCCAGCACCTGCGGCAGATCGTCCACGTACGCGCCCAGGAAATCGTAGGTCCCCACCGCGCCGGAGAACTGCGCCTGCCCCAGCGTCATCCGCCTCACCCCGCGCAGGCCCGATTCCAGCAGCTCATTGGCGCGGGCGGCGATCCAGCCGGTGGCATCCGAGTCGGCGGGGCCGCCGTGCGGCGGGTTGTACTTGAAGCCGCCGTCGCCGGGCGGATTGTGCGAGGGAGTGATCACAATGCCGTCGCCCTGGGCGTCGGGATGGGCGGCGTTGTGGGTCAGGATGGCGTGGCTGATGGCCGGCGTCGGGGTCCAGCCGGTGCGGGAATCGACCAGCACCGTGACGCCGTTTCCGGCCAGCACTTCCAGGGCGGTGTCCTGGGCCGGATCGGAGAGAGAGTGCGTGTCCTTGCCGACGAACAGCGGGCCGGTAATCCCCTGGCCGGCGCGGTACTCCACAATGGCCTGGGTGATGGCGGCGATGTGTTCCTCGTTGAAGGAGGCCTTCAAGCTGGTGCCGCGGTGCCCGGAGGTGCCGAAGGCCACGCGCTGGGCCGGGTCGGCCGGATCCGGCTTGATGTCGAAGTAGGCGTCCCGCAGCGCGGTCAGGTCTACAAGGTCGGTGGGGAGGGCTACGGTGCCCGCACGGTTTGCCATGCCTCAAGCATGCCAAAAAACCCAAGGATCCGTAGCGGTCCGTGACGAATCCGCCGCCATAGCCGCGCATCCGGGGCGGCGCCTAGACTGGTAAGGCACCGCAGCGCAGCTGCGTGCAGCAGCGAAACTACCCCAGGGGGAATCCAGAGCATGTCCGGCACGGAGAACAGGCCGCCCTTCAACGATCCGAAGCACCCGGGCTGGTACACGGACCCAAACGCGGGCCAGGCCCCGCAGCCGCCGTCGCTGCCCGATGCACCCCATCCGTACGCGTACAAGCCCGGCCCCGGCGCCCAGCCGTACGACGCCCAGCAGCCGTATGGCGGCCCGGACTACAACCAGCCGATGTACTACACGCCGCAGACCCAACCGAAGGGCCTGAGCATTGCGGCGCTGGTGCTGGGCATTGTCTCCGTGGTGACGTTCGGCTTCATGTTCGTCCCGCAGATCCTGGCCATCGTGTTCGGCCACATCGCGCTGGGCAAGGAACCGGCCGGCCGCAGCCTCGCGCTGGCCGGACTGATCATGGGCTACGCGGTGACCGGCATCTGGTGCCTGCTGATCTTCATCGGCATCCTCGGCAGCATGTAGCGCGGCCGCGGCTGCCTGCCAATAGCCACACGCCACATAACGACGGCGATGCCCGGGTGAGGATCCAATCCTCACCCGGGCATCGCCGTCGTTGGTTGCGGTCCGGTATTAGCGGATGCCGCCCATCAGCTTCTTCAGCGACGGCACGGCCGCGGCCAGGCCGACGCCCAGGATGATCGCCACCACGCCGATGAAGCCGAAGTACGGGGCCTCATTGGTCGGGTCGTAGTAGCCGGCCAGGATTCCCGCCAGCGTGGTGCCCAGCGAGATGGACAGCAGGAACAGCGCCACCATCTGGGTCTGGAACGCCTTCGGGGCGAGCTTGGTGGAGACCGAGGACCCGGTGGGGGAGAGGAACAGTTCCGCCATCGTAAAGAGGAACAGGATGCCGACCATCGCCAGCAGCGGGGTGGAGTTGGCGCCGCCGCCGGCCAGCGGAATGAAGGCCAGGAACGCCAGGCCCATGACCACCAGGCCCAGGGCGAACTTCATCGGCGAGCTGGGCTGCTTCGGGCCGAGCTTGGTCCACACGGCGGCGAATATGCCGGCGAAGATGATGATGAACACCGGGTTGATGGACTGCACCCAGCTGGCCGGCATTTCCCAGCCGCCCAGCGAGCGGTCCAGCTGCTTGTCCGCGTACAGCGCCACCACGGTGAACTGCTGCTGGAACAGCGCCCAGAATGCGGCGGAGGCGATGAACAGCGGGATGAAGGCGTACACCCGCTTGCGCTCCACGCCGTCCACCTGCTTGCTGGAGAGGATCACCACGAAGTACACGACGGCGGCGATGATCGCCAGCCAGGCCATGATCGGCGCGAGGTTTTCGGCGGTGACAAAGCCGAAGGCCACCAGCAGCACAATGACGACGACGGCGGCCGCGGCCACGGCGGCGACCTTGCCGTAGTTGCCGCGCGGCAGCGGGTTGGCCACGTGGTGCGAGGCCTCGGGGAGGTTCTTGCGGGTCAGCGCGTACTGGGTCAGGCCGATCGCCATGCCCAGCGCGGCCAGGCCGAAGCCGTAGTGGAAGCCAAGCTGCACCTGGGCCAGGCCGGTGAGCAGCGGGCCGAACAGGCCGCCGATGTTCACGCCCATGTAGAAAATGGAGAAGCCGGCATCGCGGCGGTCGTCCTTCAGGCTGTACAGCGAGCCGACCAGCGAACTGGCGGTGGCCTTCAGGCCGCCGGAGCCGATGGCCACCAGGACCAGGCCGACGGCCAGCCCCACGCCGCCCGGAAGCAGGGCCAGTGCGATGTGCCCCAGCATGACCATGATGCCCGTGTAGAAGAGGACCTTCTCGGAGCCCAGGATGCGGTCGGCCACCCACGCGCCCAGGATGGAGGAGAGGTAAACGCCGCCGCCGTAGGCGCCCACCAGGCCGGTGGCGATGCCTTCGTCGATGCCCAGGCCGCCCTCGGCGACCGAGTAGTACATGTAGTAGAGCAGGATGCCCTGCATGCCGTAGAAGGAGAAACGCTCCCAGAGTTCTACGGAGAAGAGATTGGCCAGCATCCGTGGATGCCCGAAGAATGTTTTGCCGGTTTGACTGGACTTTATAGCTTGTTCCGGCTGCGGATTTCCGGACTGCACGGTATTGCTCACGGTGTTCAATTCTGACACTTAGCGACACGCATTGTCATATCCTTGCCTCACCCGGGCCCGGGTGCTAGTGCGTTTCCGCAGGTCAGCGCGGGGTTCTCCGGCGAGTCAGCGGACGTTCTCCAGCTGGGCGGCAACGGCCAGCAGGGTGGCCTCGGAGCCCGGCCGGCCGATCAGCTGGACCCCCATGGACAAGCCTTCTTCGGTGCTGCTGACCGGAACGGCAATGGCCGGCAGCCCGCACACGTTGACCAGTGAGGTGAACGGCGAATATTGGCATTGGCGCATGTAGTCCACATCCGCGCTGGTGGAGGTGTACCAGCCCACCGGCCGCGGCGTTTGCGCCAGCGCCGGAGTGAGCATCAGGTCGTAGCGGCCGAATTGTGCCCGGGTGTCGGCCTGGAAGCGTGCCAGCACGGACAGCGCCTCCGCCAGCGCCTGGGGCGGGCGCTTCACGGCGCGGCGCCGGAAGGCCCGGGTGAGCGGCATGAGCTGCGCTTCGCGTCCGGCCGGCAGGTCCAGCCGGGCCAGGCCGGAGGTCCATACTGTGGCGAAGGCGTCCGGGTAGCGGTTATCGTAGCGGACCTCCGCGTCCGCCACATCGTGGCCCAGTCCCTCCAGCAACTCCAGGGCCGTCTCGAGTGCCTGGCGGGCCTCCGGTTCCAGCGAGAGCGGGTAGGCGGACTCGAACGGCGAGTCGGTGCTCACGCCGATCCGGAAGCGGCCTTCGGCGCGGAGCGCGGCACCGAGGAAATCCGGTTCCTCGCCGGAGGCCGCCCGGGCCGAGGGTTCGTCCGCCATGGCGTCCATCAGCAGGCCCGCGTCCGCTGCGGTGCGGGCCAAGGGGCCTGCCACCACCAGCTGGCCGGCATCGTCGCCGGTGGTGCCGGCGGGCAGCCGGCCGCGTCCGGGTTTGAGTCCCACCAGCCCGGTGGCGGCCGCGGGGATCCGCACCGAGCCGCCGCCGTCGGAGCCCGGGGCAAACGGCAGCATGCCCGCGGCGACGGCCGCGGCGCTACCGCCGGAGGAGCCGCCGGGGCTCAGTGTGGGATCCAACGGGTTGCGGGCCGGGTGCGCCACGCGGTTTTCGCTGTAGGAGGTGAGACCGAATTCCGGCACCTGGGTCTTGCCCAGGGTGATGCTGCCGGCGGATTCGAGGACGTCGACCAGCGGGTGGTTCGCCAGCGCGGGCCGGTGATCCAGGGCGGCGCTGCCGTGCGTGGTCGGAAGTCCGGCCACGTCGGTGAGGTCCTTGTACGCCAGCGGAAGTCCGTGCAGCCGGCCCAGCGTCCCGCCGCGGGCCTGGTGGTCGTCCGCGGCGCGCGCCTGCTTGAGAGCTTGGTCGGCGCCCACAGTTATGAAGGCGCCGAGGCGCGGATTCAGGGCCTCGATCCGGCGGAGATAGTGGTCCGTCAGTTCCCGGGCCGACAGTTCGCCTCGGGCCACGGCGTCGCGCTGGGCAACGGCCGTCAAATCATGCAGTGCAGTCATCGCCCGTAACTGTAGCCCCGCGCGGCGGTGCGGGCCAATCCTGCTCTGGCCCGCTCTGGGCAGCCGTACCGTTCAGCCGAGGAAGCGGGCTTCGATCGGGTCCTCCACCGCGATGGCTTCCGGGCCGTCGCCGGCCTGGGCGGTCACCCGGTAGGCCAGTTTTCCTTCGGTCTCGCTGACCGCTTCCGCCAGTTCGATGCCGTGGTAGACCAGTCCCACGCCGTCGTCGGTGCAGTGTGTTTCGCCCAGGATGCCGTCCGCCACCAGCCGGTGTACCAGCGGCCGGCGTTGTGGTTCCGAGTCGTAATGGACGCCGTTGTCGTAGGGCAGCAGCGCCAGGCCGTTGGTGACCGGCCGCAGGTCGGGACCGAAGGAGTCGGTGGTGCCGCCGCGGAACCAGCAGATGGAGCCCGCCGAGACGCCTGCCAGCACCACACCGGCCTGCCAGACCCGCCGGAAGATGGCATCCAGTCCGTGGACCCGCCACACGGCCAGCAGGTTGGCCACCGAACCGCCGCCCACCCACACCACATCCTGGCCGAGCAGGTGCTCCTCGACGTCGGGCACGTTCGGCATGGTGAACAGGTTGAGATGGCTCAGGTCATAGCCGGCCGCCCGGGCCGCCTCGTCCAGCTCGGCCTGGAACCAGCGCTGGTCGCCGCCGGCCGTGCCCAGGTGGGTCAACCGCGGCGCCCGCCCGGTGGCCCCTGACAGTTCGACGGCGTGGTGCACCAGGTGGTTGAACGCAATCCGGCTGCGCACACCGGCTTTGAAACCTCCGGACGTGGCCAGGATGGTCGGCTGGTCTGCGGCCATGGATACCCCTGTCTCATTAAGGTGCAGCGGACGATCCCACTATAGGCTTGTGATGCGGCCGAATTGCCGGGACGCGTACTCAAGAAATCATCAGCGGCAGCAGTGGCTGCCGCGGATTGCGGAGGTTGCCATGAGCGATGTCGAGAACGTGGACGTCAACAGCGTAGGCGGCGACGCCACCATCCTGGACGTGCGCGAAGACTATGAATGGGAAGCCGGACACATCGACGGCGCGGTGCATATTCCGCTTAACGAATTGCCGCTGCGCCTGGAGGAGCTGGACCCGGATGTGGACCTGCATGTGGTGTGCCGCAGCGGCGGCCGCTCCTTCCGGGCCACGGAATGGCTGAACTCGAACGGATATTCCGCCGTCAACATCCACGGCGGCATGGGTGCCTGGCTGGACGCGGGCAAGCCCATCGTGTCGGAGAACGGGCAGGAGCCCCGGGTCCAGTAATGACCAGCGTCTACACCTTCCTGGGGCCGGAGGGCACCTTCACCGAAGCAGCCCTCCTCCAGGTCCCCGGGGCCGAAGACGTGCCCCGGATTCCGGCATCGAATGTGGAGGCCGCCCTGGATGCGGTCCGCTCGGGCGAAGCCGGCGCAGCGATGGTTCCGATCGAGAACTCGGTCGAGGGCGGCGTCAGCGCCACGTTGGACGCGATAGCGGGCGGTGAACCGCTGCAGATCATCGGGGAACAGCTGGTGCCCATCCGTTTTGTGCTGGCCGTCCGTCCCGGGACGGAGCGCCACGGGATCTCCGTGGTTTCCACCCATCCGCATGCGTGGGCCCAGTGCCGGGCGTGGTGCAGCGAAAACATTCCGCAGGCGGCATATCTTCCCGCGTCGTCGACCGCGGCGGCCGGAGTGGGGCTGCTCGACCCGGCCTCCGGACACCAGGCCGCGATCTGCTCGCCGCTGGTGGCCGAGCAGCGCGGTCTGCAGGTGCTCGCCGACGACATCGGGGACAACCCCGACGCCGTCACCCGCTTCATTCTGGTCAGCCGGCCCGGCGTCCTTCCAGCGCCGACCGGGGCGGACAAAACCACGCTGGTGGTCCCCCTGCCGCAGGATCATCCTGGGGCGCTGGTGGCGATTTTGGAACAGCTATCCAGTCGGGGGGTAAACCTCAGCCGGATCGAGTCCCGGCCAACCGGACAGTTCCTCGGCGACTATTTCTTCAGCCTGGACGCGGAGGGGCATCTGGCCGAGGAACGCGTGGCCGACGCGGTTCGCGGGTTGCACCGGCTCAGCCCGGGCCTGAGGTTCCTTGGCTCCTATCCGCGAGCCGACCGCCGCGGCCACACGATTCCGCGTAGCAACCAGGACGAGGCGTTCCTGCGGGCCGATGGTTGGGTCAGGGAACTGCTGCACGCCCGCTGAATACCGGCGGCCGGGGTATCCGCCGGTTGTTATGGTCAGTATGCTGAGGAAAACTGACCTCGGGACCACAGATCGGAGCAGCATGACACAGCAGAACGATAGGGACCAGTACCACGACGGGGAGCCAACCCCGGAGGAAGCGCTGAACCAAACCTCCAGCGAAAACCGCCCGGGCGACCTTGGGGACCAGGGAAATGACCTGCGTTTCGCCGAGGAGCAGCAGTTGATCAACCAGCAGGCGGCCGGCGAATTCCCGATTCCCGTGGAGGAAGACCTGCAGCAGCCGGATGCTGAGATCCCGGCCCTCGAAGCGGACGAGCAGCCGATCGACATTCCGGGCGAAGAGCTGCACGACACCAACGAGGGCGACGCCAGCGACGATCCGCTCAACGCCGGCGGCGACGACACCTAAGCGCCCCGTCTCATCTCCCCGTGCCGGCAGCGGCTGCCTCGCCCTAGGCGGCGGGGCGGGCGCTGTCGGCGGTGGGGATCGACTCCGTGCGTACGGCCAGCGACCGGGGCCTGACCTCAACGGTCAGCGACGTGACGGGCCCCGAGGGGTCGCCGTCGAGCTGGGTGCCCATCGGGTCGTGCGCGGTGATCCGAACCGTCCGTCCGCGGTGGTATTCGATCACCGGAATCGGCGCAGCGTGCCGCACCACGGTCTTGGCGGCGATCCAGAGCCAGCCGACCACGCTGCGCGGGCTGAGCACCACGATGTCTATTTCGCCGTCGTCGATTTCCGCAGTGGGGATGAAATCGATCCCCGCCGGAAGCCTCCCGCAGTTGGCCAGGAGGATGCTGCGCACCTTGCGGAGCTGGGCTGGGCCGCCGTCGATGCTGACCATGACCCGCTTACGCTGCCCGGCAAGGTGGCGGACACCGGCTTCCGAGTAGGCCATCCAGCCGAACCGGCGTTTGAGGTCGTCCCGGGTGTCGGCCAGCACGTCCGCATCCACCCCGATGCCGGCGATCACCAGGAAACTGTCTTCGACGCGTACCCCGGTGGCCTCGTTCTCCAAGGTGATGTCCGCGGTGTCGATCTTGCGGATCACACCGTGCAGCGCCACGTTGATGTTGGCCTGCAGGGCGCTGGGTTCAAGGCCCAGGTTCCGCGCCAGCAGGTTTCCCGTGCCCAGCGGCAGCACGCCCATCGGAACCTGGGTTCCGGACAATTCCTTGGCAACCACCCGGATCGTGCCGTCCCCGCCGCCGGCAATGACGACGTCGGGCCGCTCCTCCAAGGCGCGTTTGGCCTGGCCGTGGCCCGGGTCGTCCCGAGTGGTTTCCAAGACCAGCGGAGGACTCCAGCCGGCGGCTGCGCAGGCAGCTTCCACCTGGCGGCGGGCCTCGGCCGCCCCGTTCTTCACCGGGTTCAGGATGAACACCACGCGCTGGTCGGGCAAGACCGGGGCCGGCGGCGGATCGGCGGGCCCCGCCCCCGTGCGTCGCCGGGAGCTCCGGCGGATGCCCAGCCAGATCACCACGAAGGCGGCCGCCGCTACGGCTACGGTGAGGGCGAGTATCCATTCGGCAGGCATGGTGCTCCTAGGATATCCAGCGCCGCCTCGAGGGCGGCCCGCGCGCCCGCCGCCGGCGCCGGCGGCACGGATCGAGGGGGGAACGCCTTTTTGGGTACCCTTAGCAAGTGATCGATGTAAACGAACTCCGCGCCAATCCAGAGATCTTCCGTGCCTCCCAGCGCGCCCGGGGCGCCGACGAGTCTGTCGTCGATGCCGTCATCGCCGCCGACGTGGCGCGCCGGGAAGCGATCAACCGGTACGAGGGACTGCGCGCCGAACAGAACGTCTTCGGCAAGAAGGTGGCGCAGGCCAAGGGCGAGGAAAAGGCCGCGCTCCTCGCGCAGGTCAAGGAACTGGCGGCATCGGTCAAGGAGGCGCAGGCGGCGTCGGACGCCGCGCAAAACCAGCAGGAGTCGCTGCTGCGCAGTATCCCCAACCTGATCGAGGACGGTGTTCCCGCCGGCGGTGAGGACGACTTCACCGTGGTCAAAACGGTCGGCAAGCCCCGCGATTTTGGTCCGGACGGCTTCGAGCCGAGGGACCACCTGGCCATCGGGGAACTGATCGGCGCCATCGACATGGAACGCGGGGCCAAGGTCTCCGGCTCCCGCTTCTACTTCCTCAAGGGAGTGGGCGCCCGGCTGGAGATCGCGCTGATGAACATGGCGCTGGACCAGGCGGTGTCCAATGGCTTCATCCCGATGATCACCCCCACGCTGGTCCGCCCGGAAACGATGCAGGGCACCGGCTTTGATGTTGAGCACGACGACGAGATTTACCGGCTGGAGCGCGACAACCTGTACCTGACGGGTACGTCGGAGGTGGCTTTGGCGGGCTACCACGCGGACGAAATCCTTGACCTCTCCGCCGGTCCGACGCGCTACGCCGGCTGGAGCTCCTGCTACCGCCGGGAGGCCGGTGCGGCCGGCAAGGACACCCGGGGCATCATTCGGGTGCACCAGTTCAACAAGCTGGAAATGTTCATCTACTGCCCGGTCGAGGAAGCCGCCGACGAGCACGCGCGGCTGCTGGCTTGGGAAGAGGAAATGCTGGCGAAGGTGGAACTGCCCTACCGGGTGATCGATACCGCCGCAGGGGACCTCGGCATGAGCGCGGCCCGCAAGTTCGACTGCGAAGCCTGGGTGCCCACCCAGCAGGCCTACCGGGAGTTGACCTCCACCTCCAACTGCACCACCTTCCAGGCCCGCCGGCTGAACATCCGCGAACGCCAAGTCGCGGCAGAGGGCGAGCGGAAGGGCACCCGGGCGGTCGCCACGTTGAACGGAACCCTGGCCACCACGCGCTGGATCGTGGCCATCCTGGAACACCACCAGAACGCCGACGGCTCGGTGAACGTGCCCGCCGCCCTGCAGCCCTATCTGGGCGGCATGGAGGTCCTGCCGGTCCTCGGCTGAAACCCGCTTGCGTGGCCCGATTCCGGGCTCGAGGCGTGCGCTGCAGTCTCCCGTCCGTTCACCGGCGTGTCATTCGCCCGTAGAAAACTCCCTACCGGTCCGTAGCTTAGTCATGCTTCACTAGGTGGATGACAACTACAGCTGATAAAGCTCACGCTGGCATCGACGACCAGCGGTTAGCAGCGAAAAACAAGACAGATCAGTCCAGCGCGGCCCGGCGGAACAACTTCGTGGAGAACGGGGCCCGCAAGCTGGTGGCCTTGGACGTGGACGGCACCTTGGTCAACCACGACGGCCACATGAGCGATGCGGTGCGCGAAGCGGCTCGCGCCGTCGTCGACGCCGGCCACGAAGTGGTCGTATCCACCGGGCGGTCGCTGAATGCAACGCTGCCGATCATCGAGTTGATCGGCTTGACCAAGGGGTACGCGGTCTGCTCGAACGGCGGCGTCACCCTGCGGATCGACACCTCGCTGGACGCCGGCTACGAGGTGGAAGACCGGGTGACATTCAACCCCGGCCCGGCCCTGCGCGTGATGCGCTCGAAACTGCCGACCGCAAAGTTCGCGCTGGAGGACGAAGAAGGCAACTTCCTGGCCACCGAGCGCTTCCAGGACGCAAGCTTCGGCATCGAAGCCAAGGGCGTGGACTTCGAAACACTGCTGGAATCCACGGCCGTGCGCGTGGTGGTATCCAGTGCCGAAAACACGCCCGAGGAGTTCAAGGCAGCCATCGACACCGCCGGGCTCAAGGGAGTGACCTACTCGGTGGGCTGGACGGCCTGGCTGGACATCGCCGCCAACGGCGTCACCAAGGCCAGTGCCCTGGAAGCGCTGCGCCGAAAGCTGGACGTGGAGCCGTCGCACACAGTGGCCATGGGTGACGGGCGCAACGACATTGAGATGCTGGACTGGGCCGCCCGCGGGGTGGCCATGGGACAGGCACCCGAGGAGGTCATCGCCGTCGCCCACGAAGTCACCGGAACGGTGGAAGAAGACGGCGCCGCCACTATCCTGCGCAGCCTGCTGGACTAAGAACCGTGCCGGACCGAACACCGAGCCGGACCGAACACCGAGCCGGACTGAACACTGTGCCGGACTGAACACCGTGCCGGTCTAACAGCGAGCCGGGCTGACCCCGTGCCGTGCCGACCTGCCTCTGAGGCTCATGGAACCGGCAGGAAAGGGCAGCCGCTTGGCCTGCGGGTCAGGCTGCGCTGATCCCGAAGAGGCCGATGATCAGGGCCATGACGAGGAACGTGACCAGTTCGTGCACGATGTTCAGCACGGTCAGCCCGGCCGGGCGTCCCTCGAAGGCGTCATGGGTGACGAAGCGGGCTGCGGTAAAGCCGGCCCAGAGGATCACGGCGGTCAGCACGGTGTTCCAGAGGAAATTGCCGCCATAGAAGTCCTGCGCAATGGCAGCCGAGCCCGCCAGCACCCAGGCGCTGATGAAGCTGACAATGACGGTGATGATGATGGGGCGCACGGCGTTCTTGCCTTCACCGGGGCTGACCTTGGCGACCTTCATCCAGTAGTTGCCGAAGACCTTCGGCGTGTACCAGATGGTCCCGACGATCATGGTTGAAATGGTGGCTACGATGACCGCCCAGACGTTAATTTCGGGGACCATTTGTGCACTCCTTTGTTCCACGCCACCGACGGAAGCCGGGGCATTCTCTTACGGAGTCTAAACGCCGCAAGCGCTGTGGCAGTGCACGCGCGGCCGGTCAGTAGGGCAGCGCGGCGGCCGGCAGGGACCGTGGCCCGTAGACCAGATCCAGCAGCCGCGCTGCTGCCGGCCGGCAGGCCCATTCCTCCACCCAGTGCGACCGGACCACGGCCTTGCTCACGGCCTGGCTGGTGATGCCCAGTTCCTCGGCGATGAACTTTTGCTGGCCACGCGCTCCCGGCGTCATCAGGTCCAGGACCTTCCACTCCGCGTCGGTGCGGGCGGCGACAATCTGGCCGAGCAGCCGCAGCACGGCTTCAGCTTCCGCTGCGACGTCCGCGTCGGGGCCGGAAACGGCCAGCGGGACGCGTTCGCCTGTTTTCTGTGCGCGGTTCACGGCGCGGCGGGCATAAACCAGCCCGTATCCTTCGGCGTCCTTGATCTCCGGCGGAAGCGGCAGCCGCAGCTCACCCACGCCAATTCCCACATGCCAGCGCCGGCTGCGCAGCGCGATCAGCGCGGCGTCGATAGCGGTGAAAGCTTCCGCGACCGCACCGATGGCCTCGTCGCCGACGGAGCGCTGGAAGGGGATGGCCGCCGGCAGGTGGCGCAGCGACTTGATGAGCTCGGGCACCAGGTCGCCCACCTCGCGGGAATCGCGCTGGTTGATGGTGAGCACATACATGGCACCAGTATTGCCGTCAGCACGGTGGGAACAACCGATTTCGGTTGGTGGCGTGTCCGGTGCGCGGAGACGGGAGGCGGCCCGGACCTTTAAGGCCCGGACCGCCGTCGTTGGTGCCGCCTATCCCCAGCGGACGCGTCAGCTAGGCGACGCGTCCCTGCGGTTCGTCGTCGGCCGAGTTCTAGCCCTGGGCGGCAAAGCGCTTGATCGAGGCTTCCAGTTCGGCTTCGGCGGCGGCGCGGTCGGCCCAGCCCTCGGCCTTGACCCACTTGCCCGGCTCCAGGTCCTTGTAGCGGGTGAAGAAGTGCTCGATTTCCTTGACCAGGAACTCCGGCACATCGGAGAGTTCCTGGATGTGGTCGAAGCGCTTGTCGGCCGGGACGCACAGCACCTTGGCATCGCCGCCGCCGTCGTCGGTCATGTTAAAGACGGCGATCGGGCGGGACTCAACCAGCACGCCGGGCAGCAGGTCGAAGTCCTGCAGCATGACCATGGCGTCCAGCGGGTCGCCGTCTTCGCCCAGCGTGTCCTCGAAGTAGCCGTAGTGGGTGGGGTACTGCATGGAGGTGAACAGCACCCGGTCCAGGCGGAGGCGGTGGGTTTCGTGGTCGATTTCGTACTTGACCCGGGATCCCTTGGGGATCTCGATGGTGACGTCATGCTGCATGGCTTCGCTCCTTGGAGGCGTTCAGACTTTTGGCTCCGGCGCCGCTGGTGCGCAACCGTTGCCCGGCGCCGACTACGCTTAACGATATCCGTCTTGCCTTCGCCCCCCGGCATCGGGGTTGAGCCGGGGCGAAAAGCCACAATCACAATCCTCAGGAGGGGCAGCATGGGGCGTGGTTTCCGTGTGCTCACCTCAGGGCTGCTGGCCGTGGTGTTCGCCGCGCTGGCAGTGCCCGCAGGATTCAATTTGGCGCAGGCCATCGACTGGCCGGAGCCGGAGCCGGTGATCCTCACGCCGGCGGCGCAGTTGCCCCCCACCGAACTGGATCCGCCGCCGGCGGGTCCGAGCGGCACGGCGCCGCTGCCCGATCCGGCCGCGCTGAAGCCCGCGCTGGACAAGGCCTTGGCGTTCGACGGCGCCGGCAGCTTCACGGGGACGGTCACCGATGCGACCAGCGGCGAGGTGCTGTACAACAAGGGCGCCGCCGACCCGGTGATTCCGGCGTCGAACCTGAAGACGCTTACCGCCGTGGCCGCGCTGGAATCGCTCGGCGCGGACCGGCGGCTCAGCACCACTATCAAGCGCGGCAGCAACCCGGGTGTGCTGTACCTGGTGGGCGGCGGCGATGCTTTGCTCGGGGCCGGGGAATCACGGCCCGGCGCGGTCTGGGGGGAAGCCGGACTGGCAACGCTGGCTGCCCAGGCGGCCGGGAAACTGGCGGCCAGCGATTACACGGGCGAGCTGACCGTGGTGGTGGACGATTCGCTCTACTCGGGGCCGGCCATCAGCGCCGCCTGGGATCCGGGCGATGTGAAGAACGGCGAGATCGCCCCGGTCTACCCGCTGGCGCTGTATGCCGGGCGGGACCAGGCCGACGGCGGGGGTGATCTGGTGGCCGATGCGGCTTCCCTGGCCGGGGCGGCCTTCCGGGATGCGCTGGCCCAAGCCGTAGCCGGAAAGGATTTTACGGTGGCGGCCAAGGTGGACCGCGATGCGGCACCGGCGGACGGTACCGTGCTGGCCGAGGTGGAGTCCGCACCCGTCGCCGACCAGGTGGCCTACATGATGCAGAACTCGGACAACTACGTGGCGGAGGTCCTGGCACGCAACACGGCCGTTGCCGTGGGTAAGCCCGGCTCCTTCGGCGGCGGCACCGAGGCCGTGCGGGAGGCCGCCGAGCGGCTGGGCATTCCGGTGGAGGGGATGGAGTTGGCCGACGCCAGCGGGCTCTCGATGAAGAACCGGGTGAGTCCCGCACAACTGGCCGCGGCGGTCAGGTTGATCGCCACCGCCCAGGACGCGGACCTGCGGGCAGGAATCGGTTCGCTTCCGATCGCCGGCCTGACCGGCACCCTGTCCGGACGGTATGTGGGGGTCAACGCCGGCGGCGCCGGACTGGTCCGCGCCAAGACCGGCACGCTGAACTCGGTGACGTCGCTCAGCGGCTACGTGGCCAGCGCGGACGGACGGCTCCTGATTTTCGCCTTCGTGGCCAATGGACTGAACGGTTCAATCGACGCCGCCCGCACGGCCGCGGACCGGGCCGCCACCGTGCTGGCCGGCTGCGGTTGCCGCTGACCGGGCACCGATCCGAGAGACGGCCGGTAGTGACCGGCTCGGCGCTGATGTGATCTGATGGAACGCATGGACAGCAGCGCACCCACCCCCAGTGAATCCGGCGCCTCATCAGGCCCGCCCCCGCGTCTGGTCAACTGGGAACTGGCCGCCTCCACGGCAGCCAAACTGACCCCGGCCGGCCCTCGGATGAAGGGCGCGGAAATCCGTGCTGCCGTGGAAGAGCTGCGCCGGCTTGCCGAGGAATCGGTAGACCACGTGCACCGCATCACCGGTCTCGACGCCGCCCGCGACCTCCGCGATTCCGAGGTGCTGATCATCGACCGCGCGGCCTGGTCAAAGGCCAACGCCCGCAGCTTTGAGGTCATGCTGGCCCCGGCCCTCACTGCGCTCGCCGAGAAACGCCCGGACCAGCTCAAGAGCGCCACCACCGCCGTGGGCAGCGCGCTTACCGGCACCCAGATGGGCGCCATCCTCTCCTTCTTGTCCAGCAAGGTGCTGGGCCAGTACGACCCGTTCTGCTCGCTGCTGCCCGGCGGCCCGGCGGCCGGCCGGTTGATGCTGGTGGCGCCCAACATCGTGACCGTGGAACGCGAACTGAACGTGGTGCCGGCCGACTTCAGGTTGTGGGTCTGCCTGCACGAGCAGACGCACCGGGTGCAGTTCGCTGCCGCGCCCTGGCTGCGTGATCACATGATGGAGCAGATCGGCGAGCTCTCGACGTCACTGGTGGAAAAAGCGGACACCCTGGGCGAGCGGCTGCAGCAGGCCGTCAAGGCCGCCGTGGCCGCGACCAAGGACAGCGGGAAGGACGACGGCGGAGCGCCGGGTTCTTCGCTCAAGGGTTCCCTCCTGGAACTGATCCAGGGCCCGGAGGAGAAAGCGGTCTTCTCGCACCTGACGGCCGTGATGAGCCTGCTGGAGGGCCACGCCAACGTGGTGATGGATGCGGTGGATTCCTCCATCGTTCCGACGGTGAAAACCATCCGCCAACGGTTCAACGCCCGTGGCCAGAGCCGCGGCGCGCTGGAGAACTGGGTCCGCAAGCTCATGGGTCTGGACGCCAAGGCGCGGCAGTACTCCGACGGCGCCAAGTTCGTCCGCGCCGTGACCCGGCAGGTCGGCATGGAAGGCTTCAACGCCGTGTGGGAGCGTCCGGAAAATCTGCCCACCGAGGAAGAGATCCACCATCCAGACCTGTGGATCAGCCGCATGGACCTCAGCCGCGCATGAGCGGTGTGGCAGCGGGCCGGCGCAAGCCCCGGCTCCATCCGCGCGTGGGGTCCGTCCGGCACCAGTTGCGCCAGGTGCTGGAAGAGTTTGGGCCGGCACCGGCCGCCGCGGACTCCGCCGAAGCGCCGCTGTTGCTGGTGGCCTGCAGCGGCGGGCCGGATTCGCTGGCCTTGGCCATCACCGCCGAATTCTTCAACCGTCCCGCGCGCAACGGCATCCGTCCCTATCGGGTGGGGGCCGTCGTCGTCGACCATGGATTGCAGGCAGGCAGTGCCGAGGTGGCTGAGGGGGCGCGGCTGCAGCTCGAATCGCTGGGCCTGGCGCCTATCCAGGTGCGCCGCGTGCGCGTGGAATCCGCCGGGATGGGGCCGGAGGCCGCCGCCCGGACGGCGCGCTACGCAGCCCTGGACGCTGCGGCGGCGGAATTCGGCGCGGCCGCGGTTCTGCTGGGGCACACCCTGGACGACCAGGCAGAGCAGGTGCTGCTGGGCCTCGGGCGCGGTTCCGGCACCCGCTCACTGGCCGGCATGCCGGTGAAGCGGGGCCAGTACCTGCGTCCGTTCCTGGCGCTGCGCCGGCGGGACACCGAGGAAGTCTGCGCCCTGGCCGGACTGCAACCCTGGCACGACCCCAGCAACACGGATCCGCGCTTCATGCGCTCGCGTATCCGGACCCGGGTGATGCCGTTCCTGGAAGACGAAATGGGCCCCGGCGTGGCAGAGGCGCTGTGGCGTTCGGCTCAGATCCTGGCCGCGGATGCGGAGTACTTGCAGGAGCAGGCGGCCGAAGAATACCGCCGCGTGAGGCTCGTGACGCCGGACGGAGTGGAGTTGCGGCGCGACGGCATTGAACGGCTCCCGGCCGCCATGAAGCACCGCGTAATCGCCTTGGCCGCCGCGGAGTTGGGCGGCGAGAATCCCAGCTACGAACGGCTGCAAGCGGCCGAAACGCTGCTGCGCCGCCACGGTTCGGCCGGCCCCGTCCAGTTGGCCGGATTCGTCAGCGTCTACCGGCGGACGAATGCCAATACGGTTCCCCAAGATGGCACCGGCTATGGCAATCTTGTGTTGAGAGCAACTGGCCGCAGCCCCGGTCAGTCAGACCGCTAGACCCGGGAGCAAGTGGTGGATTCCAACGACGTCCAGGCAGACCTCAAGCACGTCCTCTACACCAAGGAGCAGATCCAGCAGCGCGTTGCCGAGCTGGCTGCCCAGATCGATAAGGATTATGAAGGACGCGATCTGCTGATCGTCGGCGTCCTCAAGGGCGCGGTGATGGTCATGGCAGACCTGGCGCGGGCCCTGCACAGCCACGTCAAGATGGACTGGATGGCCGTCTCCTCCTACGGCTCCGGCACCCAGTCCTCGGGCGTGGTGCGGATCCTGAAGGACCTGGAGACGGACCTGATGGGCAAGCATGTGCTCATCGTGGAGGACATCATCGACTCCGGCCTCACGCTGTCCTGGCTGAAGACCAACCTGATTTCCCGCGGTCCGGCCAGCGTGGAAATCTGCACGCTGCTGCGTAAACCCGACGCCGCCAAGGTGGAGATCGACGTCAAATACGTCGGCTACGAGATCCCGAACGAGTTCGTCGTGGGCTACGGGCTGGACTACGCCGAGCGCTACCGCAACCTGGACTTCATCGGCACGCTGGCGCCGCACATTTACGAATAACCGCTGCACCGTCTACTGAAGGCCACGCTACGCCGAGAGGGAACTTATCGGCTCCGCCGAGCGTGAATGAAGACGGACGGTGTATAGCTGTAGTAGCCCACCGGGCTGCCATCACGCGCGGACAAGCAGGAGGGACGGGCGCAAGCCCCCAAGTCGCATGAAATTGAAGAACCTTTTCAAGGGACCAATCATCTGGATTGTCCTGGTCTTGGTCATCCTCCTGATCGCCGTGCCAAACCTGGCCGGTCCGCAGTCCTCGCGGGTGGACACCAGTGTGGGACTTTCGCTGCTGCAGGACAAGAAGGCGGAACAAGCCCGGATTAACGACGGCGCGCAGAGCGTCGACCTGACGCTGCGCGACGACCTGGTCATCGACGGCGCCAACAAGGGCAAGTCGGTCACCTTCTTCTACAGCCGCGACCGCGGCCCGGATATCGTGGACGCAATCAACGCCTCCGGGGTGGACAACTTCACCGACCAGCCGGTGGAAAACAACTGGTTCATGAGCTTCATCAGCCTGATCCTGCCCATCCTGATCATCGGCCTGATCTTCTGGTTCCTGCTGTCGCGGATGCAGGGCGGCGGCTCTAAGGTCATGCAGTTCGGCAAGTCCAAGGCCAAGCTGATCTCCAAGGACATGCCGCAGGTGACCTTTGCCGACGTCGCCGGCGCGGACGAAGCCGTCGAGGAACTGCACGAAATCAAGGAGTTCCTCTCCGAACCAGCCAAATTCCAGGCCGTGGGGGCCAAGATCCCCAAGGGCGTGCTGCTCTACGGTCCGCCCGGAACCGGCAAGACCCTGCTGGCACGCGCCGTGGCCGGCGAGGCCGGGGCACCGTTCTTCTCCATCTCCGGTTCGGACTTTGTGGAGATGTTCGTGGGCGTCGGTGCCTCCCGTGTCCGTGATTTGTTCGAGCAGGCCAAGGCCAACGCGCCAGCCATCATCTTCGTGGATGAGATCGACGCCGTAGGCCGGCACCGCGGTGCCGGCGTGGGCGGCGGCAACGACGAACGCGAGCAGACGCTGAACCAGTTGCTGGTGGAGATGGACGGCTTCGACGTCAAGACCAACGTCATCCTGATCGCCGCCACCAACCGCCCGGACGTGCTGGACCCGGCGTTGCTGCGCCCGGGCCGCTTCGACCGGCAGATTTCCGTGGAGGCCCCGGATCTTGAGGGCCGCCACCAGATCCTCCAGGTGCACGCGGCCGGCAAGCCCATGGCCCCCGGCGTGGACCTGCGGTCGCTGGCCAAGCGTGCGCCCGGATTCACCGGCGCCGACCTGGCCAACGTGCTCAACGAGGCCGCACTGTTGACCGCCCGCTCCAACGCCCAGCTGATCGACGACCGGGCGCTGGACGAAGCCATCGACCGTGTGATGGCCGGCCCGCAGAAGCGCTCGCGCGTGATGAAGGAGCACGAGCGCAAGATCACCGCTTACCACGAAGGCGGCCACGCGCTGGTTGCCGCCGCGCTGCGCTACTCCGCGCCGGTCACCAAGGTCACCATCCTGCCCCGCGGCCGGGCCCTGGGCTACACCATGGTGGTGCCGGAGGATGACAAGTACTCGGTGACCCGCAACGAGCTGCTGGACCAGTTGGCCTACGCCATGGGCGGCCGGGTGGCCGAGGAGATTGTCTTCCATGATCCGTCCACCGGCGCCTCGAACGACATTGAGAAGGCCACCGGCACCGCCCGCCAGATGGTCACCCAGTACGGCATGAGCGAACGCGTGGGTGCCGTGAAGCTGGGCCAGGGCGGCGGCGAGCCGTTCCTGGGTCGGGACATGTCGCATGAGCGCAACTACTCCGACCACGTGGCGTTCGTGGTGGACGAGGAAGTTCGCCGGCTGATCGACGACGCCCACGACGAGGCCTACGCGATCCTGACCGAAAACCGCGACGTGCTGGACCGGCTGGCCCTTGCCCTGCTGGAGCGCGAGACGCTGAACCAGCGTGAGATCGCCGAGATCTTCCATGACCTGCGCCGCCGCGACCTGCGCGATGTGTGGCTGTCCAAGGAGACCCGGCCGGTCCATGACATTCCGCCCGTCGTTTCGCGGCGCGAGCGGGAAGCCGCCGCCGCCGCCAACGGCCAGCAGGAAGAAGAAAGCCATGCGGCCGTGATTGTGGATCCGAACCCGGCCGGCGGAGAGCTACCGGAGGACGACGGCCGCGGCGGCGTTTTGGGCACCAGCGGCTAGGATCGCATACGTGACCGAATACGATGACGTCGTTGCCGAACTGGATTTCGACCCGCAGATCGACCTGCCCAGGATCGAAAAGGCGGTGCGCGAGATCCTGATCGCCGTCGGCGAAGATCCGGACCGCGAGGGCCTGCAGGACACCCCGCAGCGGGTTGCCCGTTCGTATGCGGAGGTCTTTGCCGGATTGCACCAGGATCCGGCGGACATCCTCGGCACCACGTTCGATATCAACCATGAAGAAATGGTGCTGGTCAAGGACATCCCGTTCTATTCGACCTGTGAGCACCATCTGGTGCCGTTCCACGGGACCGCGCATATTGGCTACATTCCGTCGCATGACGGTAAGGTGACCGGGCTGAGCAAGCTGGCCCGCCTGGTGGAGATCTACGCGCGCCGGCCGCAGGTGCAAGAACGCCTCACCACACAGATCGTGGAGGCGCTGGTCAAGTACTTGGAACCCAAGGGCGCGATCGTCGTCATCGAATGCGAGCACATGTGCATGTCCATGCGCGGAGTGCGCAAGCCGGGGGCCAAGACGGTCACCTCGGCCGTGCGCGGCCAGTTGCGCGAACAGGCCACCCGGGCCGAGGCCATGAGCCTGATCATTGGACGATAGCGAAGAGATAGAGACGGTAGAACTAGATGGATTCACTCGCCGCAGTCCCCGGAACCGGGCCCGCCACCTCGCCCCTGCCCGTGCTGCGCAAGGCACGCGTACCGAAGAAGTTTGCGGAGCTGCCCACCGACCGGGCCATCGTTATGGCCATTTTGAACGTCACGCCGGATTCGTTCAGCGACGGCGGTGAGCACGCCAACCGGGAAGCGGCGATCGCCTACGGGCTGAAGCTGCTCTACGGCGGTGCCGACATCATTGACGTGGGCGGGGAATCCACCCGCCCGGACGCCGATTCGATCACTCCGGCAGAAGAGCAGAAGCGCATTCTTCCGGTCATCGAGGCACTGGCCAAGGCCGGCGCCCTGATCAGCGTGGACACCATGCACGTGGACACCGCCGCGAAGGCGCTGGATGCCGGCGCAGCCATTATCAACGATGTGTCCGGCATGACCTTCGACCCTGACATGCCGGCGCTGGTGGCGGAGCGCAAGGTCCCCTACATCCTGATGCACCGGCGCGGCGATGCCCGCCATGCGGATCCGAAGGCGGAATATCAGGACGTGGTGGCCGAGGTCCTCGCGGAACTGACGGAACTGCGCGACAAGTTCGTCGCTGCCGGCGTTGCACCGGAGCAGATCATTCTGGATCCGGGCCTGGGCTTCTCCAAGAATGCCGAGCACAACTGGGAACTGCTGCGCGCCACCGGGCAGTTTGCCCAGCTGGGACACAAACTGCTGGTCGGTGCTTCCCGCAAGCGGTTCCTCGGGTCGTTGCTGACCACCGCAGGCAAGGCCGCCGCGCCCAAGGAACGCGACGAGGCCACGCTGGCGGTCTCCGCGCTGGCCGCGGCCAACGGCGCCTGGGGCGTGCGCGTGCACGACGCCGGTGCCTCCCTTGACGCTGTCAAGGTCGCCGCCGCCTGGGCCAAGTAGGGCGGGCCATGGCGGCAGGACAACCGGCGCGCCCGGACATCATCAAGCTCACCGGCATCTCCGCCGTGGGCTACCACGGCGTGCTGGAACAAGAGCGCCATGACGGACAGCGGTTCATCGTGGACGTCGCGTTGCACACGGACATCCGGCCCGCGGCGGCAGGCGACGACCTGACGAAGACCGCCAACTACGCCGAGCTCGCGGATCAGGTGGAAGCGATCATCACCGGCGAGGCGCTGCAGCTGATCGAAACACTGGCCGAGCGGATTGCGGACCACGTGCTGCGCACGTTCTCCGTGGCGGCCGTCGAGGTGACCGTGCACAAACCCCACGCGCCCATCCAGGTGGAGTTTTCCGACGTCACGGTCAGCATCTACCGGGAGAAGCCATGAGCGTGCGCGCCGTACTGGCGCTGGGCAGCAACCTCGGCGAACGCAGCGACACGCTCTCGCACGCCGTGGCAGACCTGGTGGACACGCCCCATGTGCGGCTCCGCGAAGTCTCGGCGGTGGTGCAGACCAAGCCGGTGGGCGGTCCCGAGGACCAGCCGGATTATCTGAACATGGTGCTGGAAGTGGAGACCGACCTGGATCCGCACCAGCTGCTGGCCCATTGCCAGGCGGTGGAGAACAAGCACCACCGCACCCGCGAAGTGCGCTGGGGCCCGCGGACACTGGACGTGGACATCATCACGTACGGCGACCTGACCCTGAACGATGATGACCTGATCATCCCGCACCCGCGGGCGCACGAACGCGCCTTCGTCCTGGCGCCCTGGGCTTGGATGGACTCGAACGCCACGCTCAACGGGGTCCCGGTGGGCGAACTGGCGAAGGCTGCCGGGGACCTGGACGGCGTAGAGCCCTACGAAGCCGAACCGTTCGAAGCCGGGCAGTAGTGTCCGGCGTGGTGGGGGCTTCGTGAGGACCATTAGGTACCGCGTCCTGGCGGCCATCGCCGTCGTCACAGCGGTGCTGGGATGGCTGGGCAACCAGGTCACCGAGCGCAACGGGCTGCCGGTGCCGTTCCTGCATCTCTCCTCGCTGGTCACGATGGCGGCCATCGCCGTGTTCACGCTGGTGCTGGGCCTGAAGGTGCGCCGCTGGCGCAACGGCAAACGGGACAAGGAACTGAATCCGGTGCTGGCGGCCCGCACGCTGGTGTTGGCCCAGGCCTGCGCCTACGCCGGGTCGCTGATCTTCGGCTGGCACGCCGGCATCCTGCTGGACCAGCTCATCCTGCTTCTCTACCGGCCCGGCCTCGGCGAGCTGCCGGCCGTGCTGGCTATGATGGGCGGTGGCCTGATCATGGTGGTGATAGGGCTGGTGGTGGAGCATTTCTGCAAGCTCCCGCCCGAAGACACCGAGGCGGCCAAGGACAACGGGACCGAGGCCCAAGGCGAGGGGGAGTATGCCTAGCGAAGCGATCGACCCGACCGGCATCAGCTGGATCCGGGTCTCGCCCAAGTACATCACCGTGGAACTGATCAGCTGGGCGATCGTCACCGTGGTTGCACTCGCCGTCCTGTCCGTTCCGCTGGTCCTGCTGCTGGCGGGCGTGTGGCCCGATTTCCCGGCCTGGCTCGCCTGGCTGCTGAGCGTGGGCACCCTCGTGGTCCGCATCTGGATCGGACTGCTAATCCCGCGCCAAGTCAGGGCCATCGGCTACGCCGAACGGGACGAAGACCTGCTGATCAGGCGCGGTCTGTTTTTCCAGCGCGTGATGGTGGTGCCCTACGGCAGGATGCAGTACGTGGATGTGGGCGTGGGCCCGCTTCAGCGCGCCTTCGGCCTGTGCTCGGTCAAGCTGCACACGGCCAGCCCGCAGACCAATGCCAGCATTCCCGGAGTGCCGGCGGCAGAAGGCGCCCGGCTGCGCGAACAGCTCTCCGACCGCGGACAGGCAAGGCTGGCCGGGCTATGACCATTCCCGGCAGCACCGGGCAAGACCCGCTGCACGGGCAGGATCCGCTGCACGGGCGGGGACCGGATGCGTCCGGCGAGGTGGTGCCGGCCTCCCAGGGGGTGCCGGTCACCCCTGACACCACCGGCACCTGGCACCGGGTGCATCCCATTTCGCCGCTGGTCCGTGGCTGGATCGCGCTGGCCGCCATCGCCTACTTCTTTGGCCGCGACTGGTTCGAGGCCGTGTTCCGCGGCGACGAATTCTGGGGGCTGACCGGCGGCCGCGCGGTCTGGACCGTGCTGATCGTGGCCGTGGTCGTCCTGCTGCTGGTGGCCGGCTTCTTCCTGTCCTGGTGGTATACCCGCTACCAAGTGACCGAAGGCCACGTCCGCGTGAACTCCGGCGTCCTGTTCCGCCAGCACCGCCAGGCCCGGCTTGACCGGGTGCAGGCGATCGACGTCATCCAGCCCCTGCTGGCGCGGATCTTCGGCCTGGCGGAACTCAAGTTCGAGGTGGCCGACGCCGGCGAGTCCGCCGTGCGGCTGGCGTACCTTCCGCTGGCCGCGGCGCAGGAACTTCGGGCCACCATCCTGGCCCGGGCCGCCGGGCTGACCAGTGAACCGGGCCATGCCCAGGAACCGGTTCCCGAGGCCCCCGAACAGCAGATCCTGGCCGTGCCGGGCAGTCGCATCGTCGGCGCGGCTCTGCTCTCCGGCACCACCGTGTTCCTTGCCATCATGCTGATCGCGGCGGGGCTGTCCACCTTTTTGTTCGATGCAGCGTTCGGCCCGGCCCTGCTGGTGCCCGCCGCGTTCGGTGTCGCCGCCGGCTACTGGTCAACCTTCAGCACCGGCTACAACTTCCGCGCCGCGGTATCCCCGGACGGCATCCGGCTGCGTTACGGGCTGCTGGAGACCCGTGCGCAAACCGTTCCGCCGGGCCGGGTGCAGGCGGTGGAAATCATGCAGTCGCCGCTCTGGCGCTTCAAGGGCTGGTACCGGATGCGCGTCAACGTGGCCGGCTACGGTGTGAGCACGGAGAACTCCGGTGCCCGCACCACGTTGTTGCCGGTTGGTACGCAGCAGGAAGTCATGCAGATGCTGGCCCTGGTGCTCCCGGATCCGGGCACGGAGGATCCGTTCACCGTCTTCACCGCGGGCCTGGACGGGATCGCAGCCACGGACCAGAACGACGGCGGCGCCTCCGACGGCGGCTTTGTTACCTCGCCGCGGCGCGTCCGCTGGCTCTCCTGGCTGACCTGGCGGCGCAACGGCTTTGCCGTCACGGGCACCGCGTTGCTGGCCCGCAGCGGCCGGCTGTGGCGCAGCCTCGCCGTGGTGCCGCACGAGCGGACCCAATCCATCGCGCTGCACCAAGGTCCGTTGGCCCGGCGCCTGCGGGTGGCCGACCTGCGGCTGCACACCACCGCCGGGCCGGTCACGCCGGTGGTCTACCAGATCGACGCCGACACGGCCCGCCGGCTCTTCGACGAACAGGCGGCCCGGGCGGCCGCGGCCAGGCGCCGCAGTCTTCCCGAGCGCTGGCTCGAAGCCAGACCCGAAGCCACGCCCGAACCTAGACCCGAAGCCACGCCCGAATCCAGTAGCGGACTGGAACCCGAGGCAGCCACCGAGCGCCCTGACGGCCAGCACGGTCCGCAGCAGCAGGACGGACCCCAACCGGAACAGGAGAGCCGCAATGGCGGGCAGCACTAGGCCCGGACGGCTGGGCATTGGCGTGATCGGTGCCGGCAAGGTGGGAGCCGTGCTCGGCGCCGCGCTGCGCGGAGTCGGGCATGCCGTCGTCGGCGTTTCCGCAGTGTCAGAGGACAGCAAGGAGCGGGCGGAGAATTTGCTGCCCGGCGTACCGGTACTGCAGATCCCGGAGATCGTTGAACGGGCCGAACTGGTCCTGCTGGCGGTACCGGATGATGCGCTGCCGGAACTGGTGGACGGCTTGGCCGCGGCCGGGGTCTGGCAGCCGGGCCAATTGGTGGTGCATACCTCCGGACGCTTCGGCACCGGCGTGCTCGCCCCGGCACGGGCGAAAGGAGCCATCCCGCTGGCCATCCACCCCGCGATGACCTTTACCGGCATGAGCCTTGACCTGGCCCGGTTGAACGACTGCAGCTTCGGCGTGACCGCCGAAGCCCCGGTCCTGCCGATAGCGCAGGCGCTGGTGGTGGAGATGGGCGGCGAACCGGTGGTCATCGCCGAGCAGGACCGCACGCTCTACCACGCCGCCTTGGCGCATGCCTCGAACCACCTGGTGACCATTGCGGCGCAGTCCGCCCAACTGCTGGCCGAAGCCGGCGTGGAACAGCCGGAGCGTGTGCTCAGCGCCCTGATGCGGGCATCCCTGGAGAACGCGCTGGCCTCAGGTGAATCGGCGCTGACCGGGCCGGTGGCGCGAGGCGATGCCGGTACGGTCCGCAGCCATCATGAAGCGCTGCTGCGCCGCGAAGTGGATTCGGGCAGCACCGACATCCGCCTGGCCTACGAAGAACTGGCCCGCGCCACGGCCCAGCGCGCAGTGGAACGGGGCATGCTGAAAGAAGCGCAGGCCACCGAAATCCTTGACATCCTGGCCCAATCCAAACCGGAGGAGAACCCGTGACCCGTCCGCGCCTTGTGAACACCGCAGCCGAGCTGAAGGATGCCACCAGCGGGCTCCTGGCCGAGGCGGGAGCGAGCGGCCGGCCGTCGCTGGGGCTGGTGCTGACCATGGGGGCGCTGCACGCCGGCCATGCCGCCCTGGTGCGCGCCGCGCGGCAGGCGAGCGACGTCGTCGTGGTTTCCATTTTTGTGAATCCGCTGCAGTTCGGTGAAGAGGAGGACCTGAACCGTTACCCGCGCACGCTCGAGGCCGACCTGGACCTGCTGGCGGAGTCCGGGGCGGACGTGGTGTTTGCGCCGAGCGTGGAAGAGGTCTACCCAAACGGCGGGCCGATGGTCAGGATTACCGCCGGGGAACTCGGCGCTAAGTTCGAGGGGGCCTCCCGCCCTGGCCACTTCGACGGAGCGCTCACCGTGGTGGCCAAGCTGCTGCACTTCGGGCTGCCAACCGGCGACGCGGACTATCGGACGTTCTTCGGCCAGAAGGACGCCCAGCAACTGGTGCTGGTCAAGCGGATGGTGGCGGACCTGAACTTCCCGGTGGACGTGGTGGGGGTGCCGATTGTGCGCGACGACGACGGCCTGGCCCTCTCCAGCCGCAACCGCTTCCTCTCCGAGGCGGAGCGGGAGGCGGCGCTGGTGCTGTCCCGCAGCCTGGCATACCTGCGCGGACAGGCGGAGCGCCATGAAGCCCTGGACATCGACGGTGCCCTGGCCATGATCGAGTCGGTGCCGCTGGTCCAGCCGGACTACCTGGAAGTGGTGGACCCGAAGACCCTGGAGCCGCTGGCCTTCAACTGCCGGGAAACGCCGTTCACCGGCGAGGCCTTGGCGCTGGTCGCCGCGAAGGTCGGACCGGTGCGGCTGATCGACAACGTGCAGCTGGGTTACTGACCCGGAGGACTGACTTTGGGCGTTTGGCTGGCCCGGCCCGGGTACCGGTACCCTTAACTACCGTGACCCGCGAAAATACCCCCACCCCACATCCCGCAGCCGAGGCCGCCGACGCGTCCGAGCAGATGCACGTGCGCATGGCCAAGCGCGCCAAACTCCTGGAACGCGGTGTGGAGGCCTACCCGGTGGGTGTGGACCGGACCCATACGCTGGCCGAGGTGCGTGAAAAGTACGGTCATCTCGAGGCGGACGAAACCACCGGCGACATCGTCGGCGTGTCCGGCCGGGTGGTCTTCATCCGCAACACCGGAAAGCTGTGCTTCGCCACCTTGCAGGAAGGCAACGGCACCCGGCTGCAGGCCATGCTGAGCCTGGCGAACATCGGCGAGGAAGCGCTGGCGGACTGGAAGGCGCTGGTGGACCTGGGCGACCATGTGTTCATCCGTGGCGAAGTCATCAGCTCCAAGCGCGGCGAGCTGTCCGTCATGGCCGAGTCATGGCAGATGGCCTCCAAGGCGCTGCGCCCTCTGCCCGTGCTCCATGCCGGCCTCAGCGAAGAGACCCGCGTGCGGCAGCGCTACGTGGACCTGATGGTCCGCGACGAAGCCCGGCAGATGGTGTACACCCGGGCAGCCGTGATCCGTTCCATCCGTGACACCCTGCACTCCCATGGTTATGTGGAGGTGGAGACGCCCATGCTGCAGCTGATTCACGGCGGTGCGACGGCCCGCCCCTTCGAAACGCACCTGAATGCGTTCAACCAGGACATGACGCTGCGCATCGCCACCGAGCTTTACCTCAAGCGTGCGGTGGTCGGCGGCATTGACCGGGTCTTTGAACTCGGCCGGATTTTCCGCAATGAGGGTGTGGACTCTACGCACAGCCCGGAATTCACCACGCTGGAAAGTTACGAGGCCTATGCCGACCAGTTCGTGATGGCTGACCGCATCAAGGAGATGATCCTTAATGTGGCCGACAGCCTGGGCAGCCGCGTGCTCGAAACCCCGCAGGGCACCATCGACCTGAATGGAGAATGGCGCTGGCTGGGCGTCTACCCGGGATTGTCCGAAGCGGTGGGCCGGGAAATCACCCCGGAGACGGGCGGCGGCGTCCTGCGCGAAATTGCCGACGAGCACGGCGTGAAGATCGACCCGAAGTGGGATACCCAGAAAACAGTGGTTGAGTTGTTCGGCGAAATCGTTGAGCCCACCCTGCTGCAGCCGACCTTCGTCTACGATTACCCGCCCGCGGCGCAACCGCTGGCGCGAAACCACCGCGATAAGCCGGGGCTGATTGAGGCATGGGATCTCATTATCGGCGGAATGGAACGCGGCACCGCGTTCTCCGAGCTGATTGATCCGGTGATCCAGCGCGAACGCCTGACCGAGCAGTCGCGTCTGGCAGCTGCCGGCGACGAAGAGGCCATGCAACTGGATGAAGACTTCCTGCGCGCCCTCGAATACGGCGCTCCGCCGATGGGCGGCATCGGACTGGGCATTGACCGGCTGGTGATGCTCTTCACCCAGGTCGGTATCAGGGAAACCATTCTGTTTCCGCTGCTGAAGCCGGAGGTGGGCTGAGCATGGAATATCTGTGGGTACTCGCGCCGTCGCTCGGCGTCGGACTCTTGTTCTATTTCGTGATGAAAGCCATATTCAATGCGGACCGCAAAGAACGCGAAGCATTGGCGGAGGCGGAGCGCGAGGCCGATAGGCGCTCGGCCGACGACGGCACCGAATAGCGGCGAATAACCCCGGACAATAAATCCATCGTCTGGGGTTTCTCCTTTAAGCACTACAGCGCATGTGGTTTGGCCGAGATTATTCTTATACCGATATCGTGCATGCCAGATTCTCTCGGGTTTTCCTAATCGGTCCGTATTGCCTTCAAATGGAGTGTGCGCAATAATCAATTTGGTTCGGTAATCCCGGCCAAATAGATCCACTCACTAAAGGAGCCTTCCGTGGCGCAAGAAGTAAAAATCATTCTGGTTGACGATCTGGATGGCGGCTCGGCGGATGAAACGGTCCGCTTCGGCATGGATTCCAGCAGCTACGAGATTGATCTTTCTTCAAAGAATGCCGCGGCCCTTCGCGACGCTCTTAAGCCGTTCATTTCCGCCGGTCGGAAAATCCCTTCCCGTGGCGCAAGGGCCGGCAAGCCGGCCAGCAGCACCCGCAGCCAGGATGCCTCGGCAATCCGGGCGTGGGCGCGGGACAACGGCTATAACGTCAGCGACCGCGGTCGTGTGCAGTCTGAGATCATCGAGGCCTACAAGGCCGCCCACGGGGGATAGCGGGCGGCCCGTTCCCTGACGGGCAGATCAATCTGCGGGGTGGACAGGCAACTGTCCGCCCCGTTTTGCGCTCTTCCGGCGGGGCATTACCCCTAGGGCGAACAGGCCTCCCAAGAGCCAGTCGGGCACGTAGCATCAAAGTACGCAGTAGCTAGGAGTGTGCGAGATGTTTGAGAGATTTACCGACCGTGCCCGTCGCGTTGTCGTGCTGGCTCAAGAAGAAGCCCGCATGCTCAACCACAACTACATCGGCACCGAACATATCCTCCTGGGTTTGATCCACGAGGGTGAGGGCGTTGCCGCCAAAGCACTGGAGTTCCTCGGCGTCTCCCTGAACGGCGTTCGTGAGCAGGTCCAGGAAATCATCGGCCAGGGCCAGCAGGCTCCGAGCGGTCACATTCCGTTCACGCCGCGCGCCAAGAAGGTCTTGGAGCTGTCGCTGCGCGAAGCCCTCCAGCTTGGCCACAACTACATCGGTACCGAGCACATCCTGCTGGGCCTGATCCGCGAAGGCGAAGGCGTGGCCACCCAGGTGCTGGTCAAGCTGGGTGCGGACCTGAACCGCGTGCGCCAGCAGGTCATCCAGCTGCTCTCCGGCTACCAGGGCAAGGAGCCGGTCACCGCCGGCCAGCAGCAGGAGGGCACTCCTGCCGGGTCCGTCGTGCTGGACCAGTTCGGCCGCAACCTCACCCAGGCCGCGCGTGAATCCAAGCTCGACCCGGTGATCGGGCGCGAGCACGAGATGGAACGCGTCATGCAGGTCCTCTCCCGCCGCACCAAGAACAATCCGGTGCTGATCGGCGAGCCCGGCGTCGGCAAGACGGCTGTGGTCGAGGGTCTGGCCCAGGCCATTGTCCGCGGCGACGTGCCCGAGACCATCAAGGACAAGCAGCTCTACACGCTGGACCTCGGATCACTGGTGGCCGGTTCCCGCTACCGCGGTGACTTCGAGGAGCGGCTGAAGAAGGTCCTGAAGGAAATCCGGACCCGCGGCGACATCATCCTGTTCATCGACGAGATCCACACGCTGGTCGGGGCGGGTGCGGCCGAGGGTGCAATTGACGCCGCGTCCATCCTGAAGCCCATGCTGGCCCGCGGCGAACTGCAGACCATCGGTGCCACCACGCTGGACGAGTACCGCAAGCACATCGAGAAGGACGCCGCGCTGGAGCGCCGGTTCCAGCCGATTCAGGTTGAGGAGCCGTCCGTGGAGCACGCCGTGCTGATCCTCAAGGGCCTGCGCGACCGCTACGAGGCGCACCACCGGGTCTCCATCACCGACGGCGCCCTGGATGCCGCCGCGCATCTGGCTCACCGCTATATTTCCGACCGATTCCTGCCGGACAAGGCCATCGACCTGATCGACGAGGCCGGCGCCCGGCTGCGCATCCGCCGAATGACTGCACCGCCGGAGCTCAAGGACATCGACGAGCGCATTGCCCAGCTGAAGAAGCAAAAGGAATCGGCCATCGATGCCCAGGACTTCGAGGGTGCCGCCACGTTGCGGGACCAGGAGAGCCGGCTGCAGGACGAACGGGCGGAGAAGGAACGCGCCTGGAAGTCCGGCGACCTGGATGAGATTGCCGAGGTTGACGAGGACTTGGTGGCCGAAGTGCTGGCCAACTCCACCGGCATCCCGGTGTTCAAGCTGACCGAGGAAGAGTCCAGCCGCCTCATGCACATGGAGGCCGAACTGCACAAGCGCGTGATCGGCCAGGACGAGGCGATCAAGGCCATCTCGCAGGCGATCCGGCGCACCCGCGCCGGCCTGAAGGACCCCAACCGTCCCTCCGGCTCGTTCATCTTCGCCGGCCCCACCGGCGTCGGCAAGACCGAGCTCGCCAAGGCCCTGGCGGAATTCCTCTTCGGTGAGGAAGACGCGCTGATCACCCTGGACATGTCCGAGTACTCGGAGAAGCACACCGTCTCGCGGCTGTTCGGCGCCCCTCCGGGCTACGTCGGCTACGAAGAGGGCGGGCAGCTGACCGAGAAGGTACGCCGTCGTCCGTTCTCCGTGGTGCTCTTCGACGAGGTGGAGAAGGCCCACGCGGACCTGTTCAACTCGCTGCTGCAGATCCTTGAGGACGGCCGCCTGACGGACAGCCAGGGCCGCGTCGTGGACTTCAAGAACACGGTGATCATCATGACCACCAACTTGGGCACACGGGACATCTCCAAGGGCGTCATGACCGGCTTCCAGTCGGGCACGGACACCAAGACCGGGTACGAGCGGATGCGCGCCCGGGTCCAGGATGAGCTCAAGCAGCACTTCCGGCCCGAGTTCCTCAACCGCGTTGACGACACGGTGGTCTTCCCGCAGCTGAGCGAGGAAGAGATCGTCCAGATCGTGGATCTATTCGTCGAGCGGCTGCGGAAGCGGCTGGCCGACAAGAACCTCAAGATCGAGCTGTCCGATCCGGCCAAGGTGCTGCTGGCTACCCGCGGCTACGATCCCACGATGGGTGCCCGTCCGCTGCGCCGGACCATCCAGCGGGAGATCGAGGACCAGCTCTCGGAGAAGATCCTCTTCGGCGAGTTCCACCCCGGCGAAACCATCCACGTGGACGTCGACGGCGAGGGCGAAACGGCAACGTTCGTCTTCACCAGTTCCAACGCCCCCAAGGCAATTGAGGAAGTTCCGGACACCCCGGCACTGTCTCAGTAGCCTGCACTGCGCACGGAGAACCCCGGCTTCGGCCGGGGTTCTCCGCTTAAACGTCCCGATGCAGCAGGGCGGTTGACGTTGATTTGCGCAGAAACCTGTGATCCGCAGCACAAGTAGTGTTTACTGAATCCATGAGTTCTGAAGCGATTACTTCCGATATGCGGGCGGAGGCACCCCTCCAGCAGGCTCCCGCCACCCCGTTCCGCGACCTCGACCGCTTCATCGCGCTGCCGCGGCTGGCGTCCCTGGCGCTGAGCCCGGATGGCAGCCGGCTGGTTACCTGCGTCAGCGTGTTGAACTCCGCCGCCACCGAGTACGTTTCGGCCCTCTGGGAAGTCGATCCCGCCGGTGAGCGCCCTGCCCACCGGATCACCCGCAGCTCCAAGGGCGAGTCCGGGGCAGCCTTTGCCCGCAACGGCGATCTTTTCTTCACCTCCGCCCGCCCGAATACCGATGATCCCGCTGAAGAGACGGTCCCGGCACTGTGGCGCTTGGCTGCGGCCGGAGGTGAAGGCCGGATGGTGCTGTCGCGTCCCGGCGGCGTCGCCGCGGTGCGCTGTGCCCGCGATGCAGACACCGTGGTGGTGGATGGCCAAGTCTTGAGTGGTTCCGACGGCGAAGAGGACGACGCGAACCTGCGGACCGCCCGCAAGGACAAGAAGGTTTCCGCGATCCTGCATTCGGGGTACCCGGTGCGCTTCTGGGACCACGACCTGGGCCCGGAGGAGAAACGGCACTTCGTCCTAGAGGAAGCCGCCGATGACGCAACGACAACATTGACCGTGGAAGACGAGCCGAAGGGCAGCCTGCGCAACATCACCGCCTGGGCGGGAAATGCCTTGATGGAAACCGCGGCGGAGCTCAGCCCGGACGGCACCACCCTGATGGTCAACGTCCGTCAGCCGCTACCGCGGGGAGACGCCCGCAGCGTGCTCGCCGCCGTGGACACGGCCACCGGCGAACGGCGAATCCTACTGGAAAGCCCGGACACCGACTACTCGCCCGGTCCGGTCAGCCCCGACAACCGCACCGTGGTGGTGGTCTGCGAATCCGTTTCCGGGCCGGAGACCGTTCCGTCGGTTCGCCTGGGACTGCTGCCGCTGGCCGGCGGCGAGCTGCTCCCGCTGGCCGCGGAATGGGACCGCTGGCCCCACCCGGCCGCCTGGCTGCCGGACGGTTCGGGCCTGCTGGTAACAGCCGATGACGGCGGCCGAGCTCCCTTGTTCTGCGTCGACGCCGGCACCGGCTCCGTGCGCCAACTGACGCACGACGATGCAGCGTACACCGACGTGGTGGTCAGCCCGGACGGGCGGTTCGCCTACGCGCTGCGCAGCTCCTACCTGTTCCCGCCGGAGCCGGTGCGCATCGACCTGGCCTCCGGGGAAACCACGGCGCTGCCCGCGCCTGCACCCCGTCCGGAACTGGGCGGACGGCTGGAAGAAATCACGACGACGGTGGGCGCCGACGGCGCGCAGGCCCCGGTACGCGCCTGGCTGGCGCTGCCCGACGGTGCGTCTGCGCAGAACCCTGCGCCACTGCTGCTGTGGGTGCACGGCGGCCCGCTCGGCTCATGGAATGCGTGGAGCTGGCGCTGGTGCCCGTGGCTGTTGGTGGCACAGGGCTACGCCGTGCTGCTGCCGGATCCGGCCCTCTCCACCGGCTACGGGGACGACTTCATCCGCCGGGGCTGGGGGCAGTGGGGACAGGCCCCCTTTACGGACCTGATGGCCATCACCGACGCCGCCGTGCAGCGGGACGATATCGACGGCACCCGGACGGCCGCGATGGGCGGTTCCTTCGGCGGTTACATGGCCAACTGGATTGCCGGGCATACTGACCGGTTCCGGGCCATCGTCACCCACGCCAGCCTCTGGGCACTGGACCAGTTCGGCCCGACGACTGACGTATCCCCTTACTGGGAGCGGGAGATGACCCCGGAGATGGCGCTGGAGAACTCCCCGCACTTGCATGTGCAGAACATCAACACACCGATGCTGGTGGTGCACGGGGACAAGGACTACCGGGTGCCGATCGGCGAGGGGCTGCGGCTCTGGTACGAACTCTTGTCCCGGTCGCAGCTTGCCGCGGGGGCGGACGGGGAGACGCCGCACCGGTTCCTCTACTTTTCCGACGAGAACCATTGGGTGCTCTCACCGCAGCATGCCAAGATCTGGTACTCGGTAGTCTGCAACTTCCTCGCCAGGCACGTGTTGGACCAGGAGACGGAACTGCCGGCCGAACTGGGGCTTTAGACTGACTGGGTGACCGACGCCTTCAAGATCCGCCCCGCCCGCACCTCCGACGTCGTGCAGATCCGCCGCCTCGTGAAACCGCTGGCCGACGAACGGGTGCTGCTGGAGAAGGAAGCAGTGGCGTACTTCGAAAGCATCCAGGAGTTTCGGGTCGCCGAGACGCCGGAGGGCGAAGTGGTGGGCTGTGGCGCCGTGCACGTCATGTGGGAGGACATCGCCGAGGTGCGCACGCTGGCCACCGCGGCGCACTGGCGCGGCAGGGGAGTCGGCCACGCCCTGCTGGACGAGCTCATCGGCGCGGCCAAGGATTTGGGCGTCAATCGTGTGTTCTGCCTGACCTTCGAGGTGGACTTCTTCACCCGGCATGGCTTCGAGGTGATGGCCGACCAATCGGCGGTGGATCCGGACGTCTATTCCGAACTGCTGCGATCCACCGATGAAGGTGTGGCCGAGTTCCTCGACCTGGCCCGGGTCAAACCCAATACGCTGGGCAACACCCGGATGATCCGCTCACTCTGACCGGCCGGCGCGGCTGGCCGGGTCCGGCTCCCTCTGGTCAGCCGGGAAGACTGATGCCGTCGCCTGTTGCGACGGCCAAACCGTCCGCCAGCAGCCCGTCGAGGGCCCGGCCCAGCTGTTCGTCGCCGGCCGGCAGCGCGCGCAGCGCCGCCAGAGGCCCCTGGTAGGCAGCAGGCAGGACCGCCAGTTCCATACTGCCCAGCAGGATCTCGCGCGGGACGGACGATTCCGCTTCGCGCAGGACGGCCATCATGGCGCCCCGCACCTGCCGGTCGGTGCCCGCCCAGGCCTGCCCTTTGGGTACGTAATGGGGTTCCGGACGCCCGGCGTCCACCCAGGCGCAGCGGTCCATCACCGGGCAGGCGTCGCACCGCGGCGACCTCGCCGTGCAAACGAGGGCCCCAAGTTCCATGGCGGCGGCGTTCCACTCTTTGGTGCCGCTGGTCGGCATCAGTTCACGGGCCAGGCGCATTTCGGCCGCAGTGAGCGCTGGCGCGGGGAGGGCGGCGCCGGTCACCAACCGGGCATGCACCCGGCGGATATTCGTATCCACCACTGTTTCCGGCAGCCCGAAGGCGAAGGACGCCACCGCAGCAGCCGTGTAGGTTCCGACGCCGGGAAGTTCCAGCAGGCTGGCGTGGTCGTCGGGCACCCGGCCGCCGTGCCGGTCCACGATCGCAGCTGCGGCGGCATGCAGGCGCAGCGCACGGCGGGGATACCCCAGCCGCCCCCAGGCCCGGACCGCTTCGCCGGCCGGTTCGGCGGCGAGGTCGGCCGGCCGCGGCCAGCGCTGCATCCACTGCTCCCAGACCGGCAGCACCCGGACCACAGGGGTCTGCTGCAGCATGAATTCGCTGACCAGGATGCCCCAAGGATCGCACCCCGGGCGACGCCAGGGCAGATCCCTGGCGCTGGCCGCAAACCAGTCGCGGATACGGCGGTGCAGCATGCCGGCTTCTGCCGGTTCGATGGAAGATGCCGGAGCGGCGGCGTCGGGGCGGGGCATGGAACTCCTACGATGTGACCAACCAATACTGTACTGCCCGGCGTGGTGCTGACTGCACGGGCCGATGCAGTCTCCTAACCTTGAGGTATGGCAGGCAGCGGCACATCCGGAGGGCGCGGACAGGGTTCATCCGTCCGCCGGCCCAGCCCCGCTGTCTACCGCCGCCGGCGCCTGGTTGTGCTGGTGCTGGCCGTGCTGGTGGTGGCCGTCATCGTAGCTGCCGGGTTCTGGGTCGCCAGCCTGGTGGGAGCGGGACAGGAAGAAGCCTCGGGCGAAGTGGCCGGGGCGGCAGCGCCCAGTTCCCCCGCGGCCAGCCCCGCAGCCAGTGCAGGTTGTGAGGACTCGGACGTGGTCGTGCGTGCCGAAACCGATGCTCCGGCTTACGGGAGCGGGGAGAATCCCACGCTGATTCTGGAAGTGGCGAACAAGGGCAAGAGCCCCTGTGAAGTCAACGTCGGCACCGATGCCATGGAGTTTCTGGTCACCAGCGGGGACGATCGGATTTTCTCCTCCACGGACTGCCAGGTGGACGCAGAACCGTTGATGATGACCCTTGAGCCGGGCAAGAGTGAGCAGGCGCGTTTTACGTGGGAGCGGAACCGGACCGCGCCGGGCTGTACGTCGGTAGAGGCCAACCCGCAGCCGGGCACTTACGTCCTGATCACCAAGCTGGACAAGAAGTCCAGCAAGAAGACCGTGTTCGAACTGCGTTAGTGGTTCCGGCCCCGGAACCTAAAGGAACCGGTCCAGCAGGCTGGTTTCGGCGATCCGGGACAGGCCCTCGCGGATCACGCGGGCCCGCTGCTCGCCGATGCCGTCAACGGCCATCAGATCGTCGATGTTGGCCGCCATCAACGACTGCAGGCCGCCGAAGTGATCCACCAAACGGTCGGCTACCGCCCGCGGTACGGACTTGACTCCCGCCAGCAGCCGGTAGCCGCGGGGCTGGACCACGGCGTCCAGGGAGTCCTGGCCGGCCTGGATGCCGATCACGCTGGCCACCCGGCCCAAATCGATCAGATCGTTCGACGTGAAATTGCGCAGTGTCTTCAGGGCGGTGTCGACGTCGATGCCGCCCTTGATCTCCGCGTAGTCGCGCAGGATCATTTCACTGTCGGGGCCCAGCCCCGAGGTCAGTTCATCCAGCTGCAGCGAAAGCAGCCGGCCGTCCACGCCGAGCTCGAGCACGTATTGGGAGATCTCGTCGGAGATGCGGCGGACCATTTCCTGCCGCTGCAGGGTCACCGCCACGTCCCGCACGGTCACCATGGCCTCGATTTCCAGAGCGGACAGCGAGCCGGTGACTTGGTCCAGCCGCGCGCGGTAGCGCTCCAGTGTGGCCAGCGCCTGGTTGGCGCGGGCCAGCACCGGCTCCGAGCCTTCCAGGACATGCCGGATGCCTTCAACATACAGCGCGATGATCTGCATGGATTGGCTGACCGAAATCACCGGCAGTCCGGTCTGGATCGCGACCCGTTCGGCGGTGCGGTGCCGGGTGCCCGACTCCTGGGTGGCGATGGACGGGTCCGGGACCAGCTGCACCGCGGCCTTGACGATGGTCGCCGCGTCCTTGTCGCAGACGATGGCGCCGTCCATCTTCGCCAGTTCGCGCAGCCGGGTGGGCGAGAACTCGATGCCGATATCGAACCCGCCGCTACTGATTCTTTCCACCTGCTGGTCGTACCCGAGCACGATGAGCGCGCCGGTGCGCCCACGGAGGATCCGTTCCAACCCGTCGCGCAGCTGGGTTCCCGGAGCTACACGGGCCAGGGTCGCCTTGAGGGCGTCCTCGGGACTCTTGACCATGTGGGAGTTTCCTTAGGGCAGGCGGGCATGGGAGCGGGGCCGCCGTCCGGACAGCCTCAGGCTCCATGATAGTGCCGGAATCCGGCTATCCTTCTCCCCGGGCGCTCAGCGGAACAGCGTGGACAGCGCTTCCGAGACCGTGTGTACTTCCTTTACCGTGAATCCGGCCGGAACTTGGCTCGTTCCGTCGGGGGAAGCCGGAACGATCGCGTGCGTGAACCCGAGCCGTTCGGCCTCCTGGATACGCCGTCCGATTCCGGGCACGGGCCGCACCTCGCCAGCCAGCCCAACTTCGCCGAAGGCGATCAACTGCGCCGGCAGCGGCTGGTTGGTCTTAGCGGAGGCAATGGCCAGTACGGTGGCCAGATCGGTGGCCGGTTCGCCCAGCCGCACCCCGCCCACCGTCGCCACGTAGCTGTCGTCCTTGTGCAGCGACATGGATGCACGGCGCTGCAGCACGGCCATCATCATCGCCACGCGGGAAGAATCCAGCCCACTGGTGGCACGGCGCGGCTGCGCGTTGGAGGTCTCGGCCAGCAACGCCTGCACTTCCGCCACCAGCGGCCGGCGGCCCTCAAGCGTGACGGTAATGCAGGTGCCGGAGACCGGGTCCTTGGTCCGGGAGACGAACAGGCCGCTCGGATCGGTCAGCCCCTCGATGCCGGCCTCCGTCAGATCGAAACAGCCGACCTCGTCGGTGGGGCCGTAGCGGTTCTTGACCGCACGCACCAGCCGCAGGCGCGAATGCCGGTCGCCGTCGAACTGGCACACCACGTCCACCAGATGTTCGAGAAGCCGCGGCCCCGCGATGGAGCCGTCCTTGGTTACATGCCCCACCAAGATGGTGGTCATGCCCTTGGTTTTGGCGGCGTTGATCAGCGACGCCGCGACCTCGCGCACCTGCGTCACGCCGCCGGCAGCCCCTTCCAGGGCGCTGCTGCTGAGCGTCTGGACCGAATCGACGATCAACAGCGACGGCTGCAACTGTTCTATGTGGCCCAGCGCGATGCCCAGGTCCGTCTCGGCGGTCAGATAGAGGTTGTCGGCCACCGCGGAGATCCGTTCGGCCCGCAGCTTGACCTGGGCCGCAGATTCCTCGCCGGTCACGTACAACACGTCGCGGTCCTGCCGGGCCACCCGCGCCGCAACATCGAGCAGCAGCGTGGATTTGCCGATGCCCGGCTCGCCGGCCAGCAGGATGACCGCACCTGGAACCAGGCCGCCGCCGAGCACCCGGTCCAGCTCGCCGACCCCGGTGGCACGGAAGGCGGCGTTCGTGGCATCAACGTCGGCGATCCGTTCGGCCGGCCGGGAGACTGCGGCAGCGGCCGTGGTGCGCGCCGCCACCGGCGTGGCCTCTTCAACCGTTCCCCACGCCTGGCACTCGCCGCAGCGCCCGACCCATTTTGCCGTGCTCCAGCCGCACTCGGCGCAGCGGTAGGCAGGGGCTTTGGACCGGGTCTTGGTGCTCATGCACCCAGCGTAGCCGGGGCCACAGACAATCAGAGTTTGGGCAGGTAGGACGCGGCGTCGTCGTGGCTGAGCCCGGCGGCCTCGAGCAGATCCACCATCAGCGGCCGGAAGACCAAGACCAGCCCCTCTCCTTCCATGGTCGCAATGCCCAGGTGCTTGGGGTGCAGCCGGGTGGCGATCTCGGCCAAGTCGTTCCTGGCCCCGGAGAGCCGGCGTTCGCGCGCGCCGGGATCACGGTCGGAGAGGCCCTCGGCAAGGATTTCGACGGCGTCGGCCGTTTCTTGCAGTACTTCGGAGAAGGCCTCGATCGCTTCGTCCGTCATGGCCGCGTGGTTAATCACGGAGGTTAGGCGGCGGGCGAACACCCGGCTGTTGCGCATGGCTAGATCCGCCATCTCGGCGGAATCCTGCAGGTCCCCCACTTCGTCCCGGTGGCGGCGGTAGGCCAGGGATATTCGGGCAACCTCCCGGGCGGAGGAGAAACTGCCGCGCACCTCGTCGATCAGTGGCTGGCTGGCTCGCGCCCGGATCAGCGCGTGCCAGGCCTGGCTGGGGTCGCTCTTGGCCAAGGCATGTGAGCACTCGCGCAGCACTCCGGACAGTTCGTCCAAAAGTTTCTGCACATTCGAGCGTGGTTCCGAACGCGGATCGCCGGGAATCAGCATGGTCACAATCAGCGCGAAGGCTCCGCCGATGACCGCATCCAGGCTGCGGGTGAAGGGTCCGCCGGCCGGCGCGGGCAGCAGCACCACCAGCACCGACTGCAGCGCCATCTGGGTGGTGAAGATGCTGCCGCTGTCCAAGAACCTGGCCAGCAGGATGGAGACCAGCAGCACCAGGGCCGCCTGCCAGATGCCCGGTCCGAGGAAGTGCAGCAGCAGGTCGCCGACAGTGATGCCTAAGGTGCAGCCGATGGCGACTTCGAGCACCTTGCGCACCCGCGGACCCTTGGCGAAACCTAGCGCAATGATGGACGAGGTGGCCGCGAACAGCGGGCCCTCGTGGCCGAGTACCCGCTCGGCGAAGACGTAAGCGGCGACGGCGCAGAACGTGATTCGCAGCGCGGGCATGAACGAGGACTTGCTGCGGCTGTAGCCGGCACGTCCCCGCCTGCGCAGGAACGTCCGGGCCTGTACCAACCGGGTGCCTGCGCTCATGCTCCCAGTCTAGGCGGGCCGATCGGCGATTCTGCCGGACCGCGATCAGGCGGCCGGACCGTGCCCGGCCAAACCGGGGTCCATAGTATGAGGCTGCTCACGATGGCAAGACATGCGCGCCGTTCGTTGGCAAACGGTCCTGCCTTGTTCACCTTGCGTTCACTTTAATCGTGCACATTCTTTACGTGGCGCCCATAGCGTCAAAGGAGCACGACACGGGGGCGGAATACGTCCGGTCGTCGTGATCCGTTCTCACCCTGAAAGGGACCATACTCGTGAAGGCAATTCGCATCGGCCGCGCGGCCGCCGTCCTCTCCGTTGCAGCGCTGGCACTGACCGCATGTGGCTCGGACAACGCCACCGGAAACCAAGCAGCTGCCGGCAGCACCGATTCCGCGTCGACCGTTTCCGGCACCCTGTCCGGTGCCGGTGCTTCCTCGCAGGATTCGGCCATGCAGGCCTGGATGGCCGGCTTCACCGCCAAGAACCCCGAAGCCAACGTGCAGTACTCGCCTGACGGCTCCGGCGCCGGCCGCGACGCGTTCCTCGCCGGTGGCGTGCAGTTCGCAGGCTCGGACGCTTACCTGGACGACGAAGAGTGGAAGCAGGCACAGGAAGTCTGCGGCCCCGACGGTGCGATGAACATCCCCGGCTACGTCTCCCCGATCGCCGTTGCCTTCAACCTTGAAGGCGTCGACTCGGTGAACATGGACGCCGAGACCATCGCGAAGGTCTTCCGCGGCGAAATCACCAAGTGGAACGACGAGGCCATCGCCTCGCAGAACGAGGGCGTCGAGCTGCCCGACACCGCCATCACCGTGGTGCACCGCTCCGACGAGTCGGGCACCACCGAGAACTTCGTGGAGTACCTGTCCGCTGCCGCCAGCGATGTCTGGACCGACGAGGTCTCCGGCGACTGGCCCGCCAAGCTGCAGGCCGAAAACGCGCAGGGCACCTCCGGCGTGGTCTCCACCACCACCGCCACCGACGGCGCCATCACCTACGCCGACGCTTCCGCAGTGGGCGGTCTGGGCACCGTGAAGGTCAAGGTCGGCGAAGAATACGTCGAGCTCAGCGCCGAGGCAGCCTCCAAGGCCGTCGAAGTGGCCGCCCCGGTTGAGGGCCGCAGCGACGTGGACATGTCTCTGGACCTCAAGCGCGACACCACCGAGTCCGGTGCCTACCCGATCGTGCTGGTTTCGTACCACATCTACTGCTCCACTTATGCTGATCAGAACACGGCTGACCTGGTGAAGGCCTTCGGCAGCTACGTGATCAGCGAAGAAGGACAGCAGGCCGCGCAGGACTCGGCCGGCAACGCTCCGATCTCCGAAACCCTGCGCGAGCAGGCCCAGAAGGCTATCGACTCCATCTCGGTGAAGTCATAGTCCTTATCGAAGTCCGGTTGGCCCCGCGCCGTCGCAGTTTGACGCGCGGGGCGCAGCCGTGTTCCGGACCGGCAATATTGCCGGGACGGGGCGAACCAGCAAGACTGGCAGAACCGCCAGACGAAGTGAAGAAGGAACCCGAAGGGTTGTGAAGTGTCCCAAACAATGACCGAGACAGGCAGAGGCCGGACCGGCGACAAGGTCTTTTCCGGCCTGACGCTTGCCGCAGGTTGCCTGATCCTCTTCGTGCTGTTCTGCGTGGCGGCCTTCCTGCTCTGGCAGGCCTTGCCGACGTTTGGGGCGGACCCTTCCGCGATCTCCGGCGGGAACGGCTTCTGGGCCTACATCTGGCCCATCGTCATCGGCACCCTGATCGCCGCAGTCATTGCCTTGGTGCTGGCCACCCCCGTGGGCGTGGGCGTGGCCCTGTTCATCTCCCACTACGCGCCGCGCCGGCTTGCCCAAGGCCTGGGTTACGTGGTTGACCTGCTGGCGGCCATCCCGTCAGTGGTCTACGGCGCCTGGGGCATAGCGGTCTTGGCGCCGGCGTTGGTGGGTCCCTACACCTGGCTGGCGGAGAACGCCGGCTGGATCCCGATCTTCGAAGGGCCGGCCAGCCAGACCGGCAAGACCATGCTGACGGCCGGCATCGTGCTGTCCGTGATGATCCTGCCGATTATCACCTCGCTCAGCCGCGAGATCTTCCTGCAGGCGCCCAAACTCCATGAGGAGGCGGCCCTGGCCATGGGAGCTACCCGCTGGGAAATGATCAAGATGGCCGTCTTCCCGTTTGCTCGGCCCGGCGTGATCAGCGCCGTGATGCTGGGACTGGGCCGCGCGCTCGGTGAAACCATGGCGGTGGCCATGGTCCTGTCCGGCGGCGGGCTGATCGCCAGCCTGATCAAGTCGGGCAACCAGACCATTGCCGCGGAAGTCGCCCTGAACTTTCCGGAAGCGTACGGTCTGCGGTTGTCCGAACTCATCGCCGCAGGCCTGGTGCTGTTCATCATCACCCTGGCCGTGAACATGATCGCCCGCTGGATCATTAGCCGGCACAAGGAATTCTCGGGAGCCAACTAATGTCCAAACTGCTTACTGAAGCCCCCGCACCCGCCAAACGCAACACGCTCACCAAGAACCAACTGCCCGGCTGGGCTATCTGGGCAGTCGCAGCAGGCTCGCTCATCCTCGGCGCGGCCGTGTCCTCGCTGATCGGTTTCAGCCTGGTCTCATGGGCACTGATCTCGGCCGTGATCTTCGTGATCGCCGGCTACGTGGTCACGCTCTCGGTGGAGGGCGCCCGCAAGGCCAAGGACCGCTTTGCCACCAACCTGATCTTCGCGGCGTTCATTATTGCCGTGGTGCCGCTGATTTCGGTGATCTGGACGGTGCTGCAGAACGGCATCGCCGGACTGAGCTACAACCTTGTCTTCACGTCCATGAACGGCATGACCGGCATGGTGGACAACGAGACCGTAGCCAACGGAACCGAGGTGCTCGGCGGTGCCTATCACGGCATTATCGGCACGCTGCTGATCACCATGTGGGCCACCATCATCTCGGTTCCGATCGGCCTGCTCACGGCGGTCTACCTGGTCGAATACAGCAAGGGCGGAGCGCTCTCGCGCGGCATCACGTTCTTCGTGGATGTCATGACAGGCATCCCCTCGATCGTTGCCGGCCTGTTCGCCGCCGCGCTGTTCGGCCTGGTCTTCGGGCCGAGCACCCGCACCGGGTTCGTGGCCGCCGTCGCGCTCTCCGTGCTGATGATCCCGGTGGTGGTCCGCTCCACCGAGGAGATGCTCAAGATCGTGCCGAACGAACTGCGCGAGGCTTCCTACGCGCTGGGCGTACGCAAGTGGCGCACCATCCTGAAGGTGGTGGTGCCGACGGCGATCTCCGGCATTGCCTCCGGCGTCACCCTGTCCATCGCCCGCATCATCGGCGAGACCGCCCCGCTGCTGGTCACCGCCGGCTTCGTCAACAGCATCAACTGGAACGTGTTCGGCGGCTGGATGACCACCCTGCCCACCTACATTTACCGCCAGCTGATGAACCCCACCTCGCCCACCAACGTGGACCCCAGCATGCAGCGTGCCTGGGCTGCGGCGCTGATCCTGATCATCTTCGTGATGCTGCTGAACCTGATTGCCCGGCTGATCGCCCGCATCTTCGCCCCCAAGACCGGCCGCTGAGCCAGAACCAAAGAGAAGGAACCCCATGTCCAAACGCATCGACGTCAAGGACCTGAACGTCTACTACGGCAACTTCCGCGCCGTGGAGGGCGTCAACATCAACATCGACGCCCGGTCCGTGACTGCGTTCATCGGCCCCTCCGGCTGCGGCAAGTCCACCTTCCTGCGCACACTGAACCGGATGCACGAAGTGCTGCCCGGCGCCCGGGTGGAGGGCGAAGTCCTGCTGGACGGCGACAACCTCTATGGCTCGGGCGTGGACCCGGTAACCGTGCGCAGCCAGATCGGCATGGTCTTCCAGCGTCCCAACCCGTTCCCCACCATGTCCATCCGCGACAATGTGCTGGCCGGTGTCAAGCTGAACAACAAGCGGATGTCCAAGTCGGACGCCGACGCCCTGGTGGAGAAGTCGCTGACCGGCGCCAACCTGTGGAATGAGGTCAAGGACCGGCTGGCCAAGCCCGGATCCGGCCTCTCCGGCGGCCAGCAGCAGCGCCTGTGCATTGCCCGCGCCATCGCGGTCTCCCCGCAGGTGATCCTGATGGACGAGCCGTGCTCGGCACTCGATCCCATCTCCACGCTCGCCATTGAGGACCTGATCGAGGAACTCAAGACGCAGTACACCGTGGTGATCGTTACCCACAACATGCAGCAGGCGGCCCGCGTGTCCGACAAGACCGCGTTCTTCAACATCGCCGGCACCGGCAAGCCGGGCAAGCTGATCGAATACGGCGATACGCCGACGATCTTCAGCAACCCCGTCGAGAAGGCCACCGAGGACTACGTGTCCGGACGCTTCGGATAAACCCCTCAGCAAGCACGACGGCGGTGCCTCCCCACGCGCGGGGGGCACCGCCGTCGGGGTTAAGGGAGGGTATGTCCGCCTGGGAGCAATCCTGGGCCGCATGTACGCCTGGGAGAAATTCTGGCCCGGGAGAGCGGCAGTTAGGCCGCAGCCGCCGTGGTCTTGGGCTGCTGCGGCCGTTGAGGTCGGCTCAGAGGACCGGATCCAGCGCCAGCAGCAGGATGCCGCCCACCAGCGAGGTGACGACCAGGGTCAGCACCCAGGTGGCCAGTACGCGGATGGCCACCCGCCACCGCACCGCATGCAGCTTCTGGCTGGCGCCGGCACCCAGGATGGATGACGTCATGGTGTGGGTGCTGGAGAGCGGCATGTGCAGGCCGATGGCCCCGATGAACAGCATGGCGGAGCTGACACCCTGCGCGGCCGCTCCGTGCAAGGGATCGATCCGGACCAGCCGGGAACCGAGGGTGTGTGCGATCCGCCAGCCGCCGAAGAGCGCGCCCACCGCCAGCAGCACCGCCGCGAAGACTTGCACCCAGAGCGGCATCTGCTCGCCCGAGGCATAGCCCGCCGCGACCAGCGCCAGCAGTACCACGGCCATCGTCCGCTGGCCGTCCTGCAGCCCGTGGCCCAGCGAGAACGTCCCCGCAAAGACCGCCTGGGCCAGCCGGGTGGTCCGGCCCACCTCGCGCGGCGTCCGGTAACGGGCCAGCCACGTCAGCGGCACCATCACCAGGTAGGACAACGCGAACGCCACCAGCGGGGACAGCAGCAACGGCAGCGCCAGTTGGGCCCAGATCGGGTTCTCGGTGGCGCTGATGTTCTCCCCGCCCAACACGGTGGATGCCGCGCCTGCCCCCGCCAAGCCGCCGAGCAGCGCATGCGTGGACGAGGACGGCATTCGAAGCCACCACGTGAACACCCCCCAGGCGCTGGCGCTCAGCAGCCCGGCCAGGAGGATGGCCAGCCCGGACCGCCCCTCTGGCAGGCCGATCCAGCCGGTGCTGATCACCAGGGCCAGCGTGCTGGAAAGCAGGGCGCCGGCCAGGTTGCAGACGGAGGCGAGAACGACGGCGATGCGCGGCGTCAGGGCGCGGGTGCGTACTGCCGTCGCGACGGCGTTGGAGACGTCATGGAAGCCATTAATGAACGCGAAGCAGCCGGCGAAAGCGACCACCAGCACCAGAAGGACAAGCTCCACCTACGATTCCTTGACCAGGATCTGCCCCACATGGTGGGACGCCTGGCGCAGGGTCTTGGTGGCGGCTACCAGCTGGTCGGCAACGTCGCGGTGCCGGGCCAAGGTGGCACCCTTGTGGTCCGACAACAGCTCCGATACCCACACCCGGTGGGTGCGCTCGGCACGTTTGGCCAGCCGGACCATCTCGATGCAGTACTCCTCGAGATCCTCCAGGGAGTTCAGCCGCGGCATGGCGTCCCGGGTCATCTCCGACATCCGCCCGATCACTTCCAGCTGCTCGGAGGCCCGAGCAGACAGGCGCTTAACCCGGTTGAGGGCGATCAATTCGGCGGCCGCGTCGAGGTGTTCGAAGGTGTGGACCAGATGTAGCGAGAGCTGGAACATGTCCTCTCGCGGGAGGGGATTCACAAAGCTGGTGCGCAAGGTGGTGAGCAGCGCGAAGCGCAGCCGGGAGACGTTGCCGTCCCTGTCGTGCAGTTCTTCGGAGAGCTTGTCGTAGTCGTCTGCGGGTGCCCCGAGGATCTCCGAGAGGGTCTTGACTCCTGCCATGAGCTCGGCTGCCGTCTGGGCGAGCAGCTCCAGGCTCTTGGTGTCCTGCGGGAAGAGGCTTAACTTCATGTCACCGGCGGTTTTCTCACTGGTCCGAACGGCGGAAGGGAAGCATCCGCCGTGCCTAGATTAGCGCCTCTGGGTGAACAAGATTAATGGTGCCGAACCGGGAGCGCCTCTCGGCGGAAGGCCGCTCGAGGCGGCTAAAAGTTGGAGCCCGGGGCTGCCACGGTTCGACACCACCTTCAGTTTTCTACGCCTCAGAGCCGATGTCAACAGCCCCGGAAAACCGGGGAAAAACGTGTCAACTGACGATATTTGTGGTACACGCGCGCGTCATGCTTGGGCGAGATTCGCGGTGGTTTTCGGCCCCTTGAGAGCGGCCCTTGTCAAGGGGCGCGGGCAGGGAATTCCGGCCGGTGGACGGGGTGCGCGCTGGTGCTCCAGCCGTCAGTCGAGTTCGCCGCGGCGCCAGGCGGCGGCCGCCGCCTCAAGGTCCTCCGCGGTCTTCACCAGCCGATGCGAACTCAGCGTCAGCTTGGTGGCGTGATTCTCGTTGGAAGGGTCAGCCGAGTCGGCGTGATGGGTCTGGCCGAGGGCGACGATGCGGCAAAAGGCCGCGGACCGGTCCAACGCGACGTCGAAATCGCCGTCGAAGGCTCCGGACAGGATCGTGTCGGCCATGGTGCGCACCTCGTCGGCACCGGGCGGTTCGGCCACGCCCGCGATGACCTTGGACACTTCGGCAGATGCAGTGCCCGCCTTGAAGAACGCCGCCAGTTTGTCCGGATGGGACTGAACCGCGGCGCGAATGGCGTAGAGCCGCCAGAGCGCACCGGGAAGGGACCGGGCCGGGCTCTCGGACCACATTTCGGCTATGGCCTCGAGCCCCTGCTGGTCAGCGAGTTTGACCAAGCGCTTGGTGATCTCGGGATCATCCGAGCCGCGGCCGCGGTGCACCAAAGCCTGGGCTGCCAGATGGGCCGCCTCGGACACCCGTGCGGGGTCGGCGCCGCCGGCGAAGTCCTCAAAATCCAACGGGGCAAAGGGCTTCGGCTTGTGCGGCCGGGGGACGTCATTTCCGTTGTTCGGGCTCATGTCCACGACCTTACTCCCGCCTCTGACGCCGGTACAGGGAGGCGCCCTCCCGGGGCAGCGGCAGGTCGCAGCACGGCCATCTCCACGGCCGGCACGGCGGATTCGAATGCGCGGCAGTGGGTGCGATAAACTGTGAACCGGCCAAATCTGTCCACGTCCCGGTCTCGACCAGGATGGACGGAACGGCTGGCGGGCCTTTAGCTCAGTTGGTAGAGCATCGGACTTTTAATCCGCGGGTCGCGGGTTCGATCCCCGCAGGGCCCACCGCGAAAGCGGCTTCGACCGGTTGTTTCCGGTCGGAGCCGCTTTTCCTTTGCCCGCCGGGCGCTGGGCTGCCCGGTGGAACTCGGGCGGGCGCGCTTGATTCCCGGCAGGCGGCAGGAACTGTCCAAGTTCAGGCCAAACTGTCCATCTCTTGGCAATCCACAGGCCGCTGACCTGCGACGATGCCGGTGGGCCAGCCAAAACATGGACACCGGTGGCCTCGTCGAAAAGCTCCGGACGGTTCTCCACCGCTCGCACCGGCGGCTGCGGCGGGCGTGCGGGCCCGTGCCCCGGCACTCAAGCCTCGCCGCGGTCTCCCAGCCGTCGAGCAGGCTCACTCGCGCAGGAACCCCGCTCTTGCCGCAGCGTCGGTGAAGAACCGCCCCGCCCTCCACATAACGGCCTGTCGGGCGCTCTTGCCGCCGTTCTGGCTAGGGCATGAACCTTCCGTCACCAGGCTAATGTCACGAAATGATAACGAAAAGCCATGGGTCGAACACCGCCGTCGTGATTCCGCTGGTTGGCAACTGGCACAAGGGATCCGGCGGGACCGAGGCGGGCCGGACGGGACGCGAATATGCCGGCAACCCTTGTCAAATCGGGAGGAGGCCGGTTGATAAAGCTTTCATCCTCGTTAGGTTGGAAGGGATGGTTACAGAACTAGCAGAAACCCAGACCAGTCCGAGGATCCAAGCAAAATTCCGTAAACCAACCCTGCATGACGGGCAGTCCCTGTGGCGCATGGCCAGGGACTCACAGGTCCTGGACCTGAACTCGTCCTACTCTTACCTGCTGTGGTCCCGCGACTTCGCCGAGACGTCGCTGATGGCCACGGTGGACGGCGAGCCGGCCGGCTTTATTACCGGCTACATGCGGCCCAGCGAACCCGGCACGCTGATGGTGTGGCAGGTCGCCGTGGATCACGAGTTCCGCGGCCGCAGGCTGGCCGCCGAGATGCTGGACCGCTTGGCGGGGCAAGTGCGGGCCGAGCACGTGGAAACCACCATTACTGCGGACAATGAGGCCTCCGACCGGCTGTTCGCCGGCTTCGCGTCGCGCCGTGAGGCGCCGATGGAACGCGAGCCGCTGTTCACCGCAGAGCTCTACCCGGACGGGCACGACACCGAGTACCTGTACCGGATCGGCCCGCTCACGTAATTCCCGCCGGCGTCAGCCACTGTGCGCACCGCACGCCGGCCACACACCACCTGTACCAACGCACATCCGCACGAATCGATCCTGCGGCTGCTGTGGCGCTGCCCCGTACCCCGGGGACGCCCGCGGCCGTACTGAGGAAGGAAGCGTTTTCATGACTGACATTTTCGAAACCCTGGAGTCCGAGGTCCGCGGTTACTGCCGCAGCTGGCCTGCCGTGTTCACCCGCGGCGAGGGCAGCAGCCTGACCGCCGAGGACGGCCGCACCTACTTGGACTTCTTCTCCGGCGCCGGCGCGCTCAACTACGGGCACAACAACCCGAAGCTGCTGCAGCCGCTGCTGGAGTACCTGGCCAGCGGCGCGGTGGTCCATTCACTGGACATGAAGACCCCGGCCAAGCGGAAGTTTTTGGAGACCTTCCAGGACGTCATCCTGCGGCCGCGCAATCTTGACTACAAGGTGATGTTCCCCGGACCCACCGGAACCAACACGGTTGAAGCGGCGCTGAAGCTGGCCCGCAAGGTCACCGGGCGCCAGCACATCCTGTCCTTTACCAACGCCTTCCACGGCATGACCCTGGGCTCGCTGTCGGTGACCGGCAACTCGATGAAGCGCCGGGGCGCGGGCATTCCGCTGACCAACAGCTCCAAAATCCCCTACGACGATTACTTCTCCGGCGAAACCACGGACTTCCTGTGGCTGGAGCGTGTACTCGAAGACAGCGGGTCCGGCGTGGACAAGCCAGCGGCCATCATCGTGGAGACCGTCCAGGGCGAAGGCGGCCTGAACGCCGCCCGCGCCGGTTGGTTGCGCGGCCTGTCCGAGCTGTGCCAGAAGCACGAAATCCTGCTGATTGTGGACGATGTGCAGGCCGGCTGCGGGCGCACCGGCACCTTCTTCAGCTTCGAAGAAGCAGGCATCACCCCGGACATCGTCTGCCTCTCCAAGTCCATCTCCGGCTTCGGCCTGCCGATGGCGCTGACCCTGTTCCGTCCCGAGCTGGACGTCTGGGAAGCCGGCGAGCACAACGGCACCTTCCGCGGCCACAACCCGGCCTTCGTCACGGCGACGGCCGCCCTGGAGACGTACTGGCGGACCGGTGAGTTCCAGCAGCAGGTCAAGGCCCGGATCACCCAGCTGCACGAGGGCCTGGAACGGATCGCCGCCTCGGTGGAAGGCGCCAGCGTGCGCGGCCGCGGAATGCTGGCGGGAGTCAAGTTTGCCGACAACGAGACCGCTGGCAAGATTGCCGCCGAGGCCTACCAAAACGGGCTGCTGGTGGAAACCTCCGGGCCGGAGAGCGAAGTCGTGAAGCTCATGCCGGCGCTGACCATCAGCGCGGCAGACCTGGACCGCGGCCTGGACATCCTCATCGAGGCGACCCGCGCCGTCACAGCGGTTCCGGAACTGGCCGGCGCCCACTAGAACGTCGTTCCGGCGGCAGGCGACCAGCGCGCCTGCCGCAACGGCGCGCAAGCCGCCGTCCCTCCACGCATCAACAGCTTTCTCACAATCCACACCGAGGAGTACCCATGATTGTTACCAACCTGAACGACCTGAACGACACCGACCGCGACGTGAAGTCGGAGACCTGGCGGAGCCGCCGGATGGTGCTGGCAGGGGAAGGCGTGGGCTTTTCCTTCCACGACACGGTGATCTACGCCGGTACCACGTCCACGTTCCACTACGCCAACCACATCGAGGCCGTCTACTGCGTGCAGGGTGAAGGCACACTGACCAACGAGGTCACCGGCGAGGTCCACGACCTGCGCGACGGCACCATGTACCTGCTGAACGGGCACGAGAAGCACACCGTCCGCGCCACCACCGAGCTGCGGATGGCCTGCGTGTTCAACCCGCCCGTCACCGGCCGCGAAGTCCACGACGAGAACGGCGTGTACCCGCTCGTCGAGGCCTAATCGGCTCATTGACCCCGGCAGCAGGAGGGCCCGGTCGGCAACTGTGCCGGCCGGGCTTTTCCGCACCCGGCCCAAGAAATAACCCACAAGAAATAAACCACGAGGAGGATAAAGATGACTGCGACCGCAGAACAAAGCCGTGTTGACCTCTATCCGACACGATCGGCAGGCACAGCGAGCGTGCAACCCCGCCAGGACAAGGTCGTCTGGGGCTCCGCGGAATCGGGCCCATGGACGCCGCCGCGCTGGCCGGCTTCGAGGAGAAGGGCTACCTCAACATTGAGGAGCTGATCTCGCCCGAGGAAGTGAAGGCATACCAGGCGGAGCTGGATCGGCTCGCCGCGGACCCGGCCGTCCGCGCGGACTAACGCTGCATCGTCGAAGCCAAGAGCCAGGAAGTGCGCTCCATCTTCGCGGTGCACAAGATCAGCGAGGTTTTCGCGCAGATCGCCAACGATCCGCGCGTGGTGGATAGGGCCAAGCAGTTGATGGGCTCCGACGTCTACATCCACCAGTCCCGGGTGAACTTCAAGCCCGGCTTCGAAGGCAAGGAGTTCATGTGGCACTCCGACTTCGAGACCTGGCATGCGGAGGACAGGCTGCCGCGCATGCGCACCGTGTCCATCTCCATCTCGCTCACGGGCAACTACTCCTACAACGGTCCGCTGATGATCATGCCCGGATCGCACCGGGAGTACATCTCCTGTGTAGGCGCGACGCCGGACGACAACTACAAGCAGTCGCTGGTGATGCAGGGCGCCGGGACCCCGGACAAGGCAACGCTGCGTGAATTCGCCGACCGCTACGGGATCGACGTGATGGAAGGCAAGGCAGGCGGGGCCACCATGTTCGACTGCAACTGCATGCACGCCTCCAACGGCAACGCCACCCCGTACCCGCGCTCCAACCTGTTCTTTGTGTATAACAGTGTGGAAAACACGGCCGTGGAACCCTTTGCCGCCAAAAACCCGCGGCCGGACTACATCGGCGCCCGGCAATTCACCCCGGCCGGCCGGTAGCACCGGCGGGCCGTTACCGGGCTGACAGCAAATAACGACGGCGGTGCCCCGTCTTCCGCAGGTCAGGTGCGGAAGGCGGGGCGCAGGCCTCATTTAGGCCGGTATCGGCCCCAGCCGCTCAGCGGCCGGCGGCCAGAACCTTGCCTAGCACCGGCCGGGTGGTGCGCAGGCCGGCCCACACCACCAGGATGCCGGCGCCAGCCAACCCGGGCCCGTCGTCCCGAGAGACCGTACGTTATGCGCCACATTGCGGGCCTCGGGACACCACCTGATCCGCGAAAGCAGGGAAAACGCCTTCATGCTTCCGCGCTTGAGCCATTGCCGGTGAGACCCTCGAGCCGATGTGGCGTATAGCTCACATGGCCGCCCACCTGCTCGGGCCGACCCCGAGCATGAGCTCGGCAAACGCAACGGCGATCCAGTTGCAGCGGACGGGCCAAACCAGCCGCCATAAGGGGCAGACACCTGCCGGTGCCGGTCGGTAGTGTGAGCGGCATGCAGACGGTTGACGGGGCTGCGGTGGACGGCGCGGCGGCGGCAAGGGTGCTCGAGGCGCTGCGGCGGAACGGCGTGGCGGATGTCCGGTCCGACGACACCACCCGGGATGTGTACTCTTCGGACGCCTCGCTCTTCCGGGTGCGCCCGGCGGCCGTGGCCTTCCCGCACGATGTGGACGAGGTGCTGGCGGTGCTGGCAGCCTGCCGAGAGGCCGGCGTCCCGCTCACGTCCCGCGGCGCGGGCACCTCCATAGCGGGCAACGCGGTGGGCCCCGGCGTGGTGCTGGAATTCAGCCGCCACATGAACCGCGTGCTTCAGCTGGACCCCGACACCCGCACCGCCACCGTGCAGCCGGGCACCGTGCACGCCACGCTGCAGCGGATGGCGCTGGCCCACGGACTGCGTTTCGGACCGGACCCGTCCACGCACACCCGCTGCACCATCGGCGGGATGATCGGCAACAACTCCTGTGGCGCCCGCACCCCGGCCTACGGCCGCACCGTGGACAACGTGGAGCAGCTCCAGCTGGTCACCGGTTCCGGACGCCGGCTCCGGCTGGACGGCAATCAGGTCCCGGACACGCCGGAGACCGGGGCGCTGCGCGAACTGGCCGCCGCCCACTTGGAGACGCTGCGCACCGAATTCGGCCGCTTCGGCCGCCAGGTCTCCGGCTATTCCCTGGAGCACCTGCTGCCGGAGAAGGGATTCGACCTGCGCAAGGCGCTGGTGGGCAGCGAGGGGACCCTCGCCGTCGTGCTGGAAGCGGGAGTGCGGCTGGTCAAGGACCCGGCGCACAAGACGATGGTGGCGCTGGGGTTTGCCGACATCGGCACCGCCGCCGACGTGGTGACGGAAGTGATGGCCTTTTCGCCGACCGCCTGCGAGGGGCTGGACAGGCGGATTGTGGACGTGGTGCGCAGCCGGAAGGGGCCGGGCTCCGTGCCGGAACTGCCCGCCGGCGCCGCGTGGCTGTTCGTGGAGCTGGCCGGCGACCACGCCGCCGACGTGGCGGACCGCGCCGCCCGGATGCTCCGGCTGCCGGAGGCCGTGGACGCCCGGGTGGTGGACCGTCCGGCCGAGGCCGCCGCGCTGTGGAAAATCCGCGAGGACGGATCCGCGCTGTCGGGGCGGTCGCCGGCCGGGGAGCCGGCGCACTCCGGCTGGGAGGACGCGGCCGTGCCGCCGGAACGGCTGGGCGCCTACCTGCGCGAGTTCGACGACCTGGTGGAGCGGCACGGGTTTAGCGGTTTCCCGTACGGGCACTTCGCCGACGGCTGCGTGCACGTGCGACTGGACTTCCCGTTCGGCAACCGCGGCCCCAACGAAACCGACGGCCGCGGAGAATACCGTGCCTTCATGAGCGACGCGGCCGACCTGGTGGCCCGCTACGGCGGCTCGCTCTCCGGCGAGCATGGCGACGGCCGGGTCCGCGGCGAGCTGCTGCCGCGGATCTACTCGCCGGAGGCCATGCGCCTGTTCGGCACGGTCAAGGGCATCCTGGACCCGGAGAACCTGCTCAACCCGGGCGTGCTGGTGGACCCAAGGCCGCTGGACGCGGACATCCGCACCGCCGCGGCCAAGCCGGTCCGGATTCCGCTGGGTTTTTCCTACCAGCACGACGGCGGCGACTTCAGCCGGGCGGTCCACCGCTGCACCGGGATCGGCCAGTGCCGCACGGACGCGTCGACCCGGCCGGGCATGGTGATGTGCCCGTCCTACGTGGCCACCAGGGAGGAGAAGGACTCGACCCGCGGCCGCGCCCGCGCGCTGCAGGAAATGATCCTGCGTGCCTCGGGCGGTGATGACGACGGCGGTGCCCGCGTCGGCGGTGCCGTCCCCGGCGGCGCGATGGGCGGGAGCGGCGGGCCGGCCGACGTGGTGCCGGACTGGCGCTCGCCGGCAGTGCATGAGGCGCTGGACCTGTGCCTGTCCTGCAAGGGCTGCCTCTCCGATTGCCCCACCGGAATCGACATGGCCTCCTACAAGGCCGAGGTCTTGTACCAGAGCTATCGTGGCCGACTGCGGCCGGCGTCGCACTACTCGCTCGGCTGGCTGCCGCGCTGGGCCAGACTGGCCTCGTTTGCACCGCAACTTGCGAATGGACTGCTGAAGGTCCCGGGCCTGCGCCAGGCCGGATTAGGGCTGGCCGGGGTGGATGTACGGCGCGGACTTCCGCAGTTCGCGCAGGAGACGTTCGACCACTGGTTCCGGAACCGGGATCCTTCCGCTGCCGCGGCACCGAACGGAAAGGTGCTGTTGTGGGCCGACACCTTCACCAACTACTTCTCGCCGGAGATCGGGCACGCGGCCGTCAGGGTGCTGGAGCGTGCCGGCTACGAGGTGCTCGTTCCAGGCGAACGGCTCTGCTGCGGGCTGACGTGGATCTCCACCGGACAGCTCGACACCGCGCGCCGGATCGTGGACCGCACCGTTGACGCGCTCGCCGCCTACGCAGCGGACGGCGTGCCGGTGCTGGGACTGGAACCGTCCTGCACCGCTGTGCTGCGGTCCGATGCGCTAGAGCTGCTCGGCGGCAAGGCGCTCCCGGTCGCCCAAGCCACCCGCACCCTCGCGGAACTGCTGGCTGGCACCCACGGGTGGACACCGCCGTCGTTAGCGGGGGAGGAGATAGTGGCCCAACCGCATTGCCACCACCACGCCGTCCTCGGCTGGGGAACCGACCTGGGCCTGCTGCGCGACGCCGGCGCCAGCGTGCAAAGCCTGGGCGGGTGCTGCGGACTGGCCGGCAACTTCGGCGTGGAGCGCGGCCACTACGACGTTTCCGTGGCCGTTGCCGAGACCCAGTTGCTGCCGGCAGTCAGGTCGGCCGGACCTGATGCCGTACTGCTGGCCGACGGGTTCTCCTGCCGAACCCAGCTCACCGACCTGGCCCGCCGCCGCGGCGTGCATCTGGCACAACTGCTGGATGGTGCGTCGGGGTCAGACCGAGCCGGCGTGGAAGCGGGTCCGCGAACGCCGAAAGAGTGACGGGGGAGCGGGCAAGGTTCGAAGCGTCCGATGGGGGATTTGGGTGCCGACTGTCTTGCCCGCCCGGGTCCTAGACGGCCGTGGCAGAATGCAGTAACGGCAAACGATCAAAGGGGACATCGTGGCCATCAAGGACAAGCTGGCGGGGGCCCAGCGCAAGCTGAAGACGTACGCGGCCCGGGCGGGGCAAATCCGCGTGCGGGAGAGCGACTCCGGCCCGACGGCCAGCGCGCAGACGGCCCGGGTGTCCGTAGTCATCCCCGTGTTCAATGCGATGCCGTACCTGAGGGAACTGCTGGATTCGCTGGCGGCGCAGGATATGGACCCCGCGCTCTTTGAGGTCGTGGCCGTGGACGACGGCTCCACGGATGAGGGCGGCAAGCTGCTGGACCAGTACGTGGCGAAGCACCCGAACTGGCGCGTGATCCACCAGCAGAACAGCGGCTGGCCGGGAAAACCGCGCAACGTGGGGATCAACGCCAGCACGTCGGACTACCTTTTCTTTTGCGACGCCGATGACAAGCTGGGGGTCGAGGCGCTGCGCCGGATGGTGGCGTTCGCCGACCGGCATCAGGTGGATGTGCTGGCGCCGCGGATGGTCGGGATCGGTGGCCGGCGGGTCCAGTCCTCGCTTTTCACCGAGACCGTCCCCGACGTGCCGGTGCGGAAGATCCTGGGGACGCTCTCGCCGCAGAAGTTGATCCGGCGCGAGCTGCTGGACACCCACGGCATTCGTTTCCCGGAAGGCAAGGTCCGGCTGGAAGACGGCATGATGCTGACCCGCTGCTACCTGGCCTCGCGGCGGAATGCGATTGCGGCCGACTACGACTACTACTTCATCCGGACCCGGCACGACGGTACGAACATCAGTTCGCAGCGCGCCGTCCCGGAAAGCTACACCGGCTCGGTGGCAGAGATCGCCCGAATCATCACGGAGAACCGGGACGACGCGGATCAAGCCGAGCAGCTGGTCCTGGACTTGTATCGGCGCAAACTACTTCGCACGTACGTGCCCTCCCGCTACCGTTCGATGCCTGCCGGTATCCGCAAGCGCTGGGTGGAAGCGCACGCCGGCTTCGTGGACCAGTACATCCCGGAGCGGCTGGACGCTCAGCTGGACTTCCCCTTCCGGCAACGCTCGCAGCTGGTCCGGGCACGGGATGCGGAAGGCCTGCTGAAGCTGGCGGACACCGAGGAAGCACTGAAGCCGACGCCGCGCGCCCTGCTGCCGCAACTGGACGAAGAGTCGGTGGCGTTTGGCCTGCACTTTGAACCGACAGCCGAGTTCGAATCCGTCCGGGTGATCGGGCGCGGGCGCGGGACTGCTGAGGCGCGGAGCTTCGACGCCAAGCACGACGCCGGCGGGTACTGTGCCGTTCTGCCGCGGGCCGAACTGGCCGGACTGGGCAATGTGTTGGTGGACCTGTTTGTGCAGCTGGGGCTGGATGGCTTGGAAGGGCCTCCGCGGCGGATCCTGGCGCCGGGGGAGGGGCTGCCGGTGAAGTCTGGTGGTCTTCGCGTCTACGCCACGGTCCACGGCAACCTCAGCCTGGACCTGCGCCCCTGAGTGGTGGGACCGGCCGGGTCTCCACGCGCTCGCTGGCGCTCGCTTGACCGCCAGCTATTGGCGCCCGCCGCTGACCTTCCGGGCGGTTTCCTCCAGAACTTCCCGGAGCGCAAGAATGGCGGGCCGGTTGGCCGACGCCCGGCGTGCGGAGGTAAAGACGGTCCGGCGGGGATGATCCGGCAGGTCCAGCATCCGGCAGGTGATGCCCCGGCCGCTCCAGACCAAATCCGGGAGGAAAGCCACCGCATTGCCGGATTCGATCAGCCGGATCTGGGCCTGCAGGTCAGCGGTTTCGTAGCGGACGTCCGGTTCAAAGCCGGCTTGGCGGCATGCTTGTTCCGCCCAGTGCCGGGACGCTGCCCCGTGCGGTTCCATCACCCAGGGCAAGCCGCCGGCATCTTCGAGGGACCTGGCCTCCCCGCCGGGCAGGCCGGCCGGAGGGACGGCGAGCCGGAGGGCGTCGGTGGTGAGTCTCTTGCGGTCCAGTTCGGGGTGGTGAGGTGCGGCGTGGCCCGGGTACTGCTCGGCTACTACCAGGTCGAAGTCGCGCGCCCACGTCTCGTACAGCGCGGTTTCCGGTTCCCGCTGGACCATCTCGATTCGCACCTCCGGGTACCGCTGCCGCATCCTGGTGAGCGCCTCGGGCAGCAGCGCCAGCGCGGCGGACTGGAAGACCGCCAGCCGAACGCTTCCGGTCACCGTGGTCAGGGATGCGGCCAGGTCTGTTTCGGCCCGTTCAAGCCGGGACAACAACGACTCCGTGTGGGCCACCAGGATCTCCGCCTGCGGCGTGAGCTGGACGCGGCGGCCGGCCTTGCGCAGCAGTTCCACGCCGGCTTCTTTCTCCAGCAGGGTGAGCTGTTGGGACACGGATGACGGGCTCAGGTTCAATACGGTGGCCACTTGGGCCAGGGTGCCGCGCACTTTGACCTCCCGCAGCAGCCGAAGCCTTCGGACATCCAGCATGAGCGCTCCATTCATCACGAAAGCCGATGATTACTAGTCGGAAAAGATCGCTTTTTCTTCACGAAGTCTAGTTCCATACTGGTCCTTAACTAACAATGCAATTACGTTGAAGGGACAGATGCTGCCGTGACCGACGTCCTCAAGGAGGCACCGATGCAGACCACAAGTTTTGCCGGTACGCAGGCGGCCGACCTCGCCGCCGACACCATCAAGCTGGTCCGCCACTGGCTGACCGAAGCAGAGAAAGTTCCGGCCGACGCCGCGGCCGAGCAGTTGGCCGGTGTGCTGAACGATCCCCATGGCTTGGAATTCACCGTCGGATTCGTCGACGGCGTGATCCGGCCTGAGGATCTGAAGGTCGCGGCCCGCAACCTGGCCACGCTGGCGCCGAAGGCTCCGGCCTTCCTGCCCTGGTACATGCGCGCCGCCGTGCGTACGGGCGGCGCCTTGGCGCCGGTACTGCCTCAAGTGGTCATCCCTGCGGCCCGCCGGGTGTTGCGGGAAATGGTGGGCCACCTGATCGTCGATGCCACCGATGCCAAGCTGGGGCCGGCGATCGCCAAGATCCGCAAAGACGATGTTCGGCTGAATATCAACCTGCTGGGCGAGGCGGTCCTGGGCAGCCGCGAGGCCGAACGCCGGCTGGAAGGCACCAAGCACCTGCTGGCCCGCGACGACGTGGACTACGTCTCGATCAAGGTCTCCTCCACCGTGGCCCCGCACTCTCACTGGGCTTTCGACGAGGCGGTGGAGCACGTCGTCGAAAGCCTCACCCCGCTCTACCGGCAGGCAGCCACCTCCCCGAAGCGCAAGTTCATCAACTTGGACATGGAGGAATACAAGGACCTGGAGATGACCATGGCGGTCTTCACCAAGATCCTGGACCAGCCCGAGTTCGAGCAGTTGGAAGCCGGCATTGTGCTGCAGGCCTACCTGCCGGACGCACTCCCGGCCATGATCCGGCTGCAGGAATGGGCCGCCGCCCGCCGTTCCCGCGGCGGCGCCGCCATCAAGGTGCGGGTGGTCAAGGGCGCCAACCTGCCCATGGAGCAGGTGGAAGCGTCGCTGCACGGCTGGCCGCTGGCCACGTGGGAAACCAAGCAGGACTCGGACACCAACTACAAGCGCGTGATCAACTATGCCCTGCAGCCGGAGCGGATCGGCAACGTGCGCATCGGCGTGGCCGGGCACAACCTCTTCGACGTCGCGTTCGCATGGCTGCTCGCCAAGCAGCGCGGCGTGGAGGCCGGCATCGACTTCGAGATGCTGCTGGGCATGGCGCAGGGCCAGGCCGAAGCGGTGAAAAAGGACGTGGGTTCGCTGCTGCTCTACACGCCGGTGGTCCATCCCGCCGAGTTCGATGTGGCGATCGCCTACCTGATCCGCCGGCTGGAAGAAGGCGCCAGCAGCGAAAACTTCATGTCCGCGGTCTTCGAACTCAGCAAGAACGAGCGGCTGTTCGAACGCGAAAAGCAGCGCTTCCTCGCCTCGCTGGAAGCGCTCGACGACGAAGTGCCGGAACCGGCCCGGCAGCAGGACCGGACCAAGCCGGAACCGACCCGTCCGACCGACTCCTTCGACAACATCCCGGACACCGATCCGTCGCTGCCCGCCAACCTGGCCTGGGGCAGGGAGATCCTGGCCCGTGTGCCGGCTTCGACGCTCGGTCTTGATGCGGTTGCGGCCGCACAGATCCGGGACGAGGCAGGGTTGGAGCAGGTGATCGCCAACGCCGTGGAGCAGTCCAAGAGCTGGGGCGCCATGAGCGGCGCCGAGCGCGCCGACGTGCTGCACAAGGCAGGCGACAAACTGAACGCCAACCGCGCCCGGCTGCTGGAGGTGATGGCCGCCGAGGCCGGCAAGACCCTGGACCAGGGCGACCCGGAAGTCTCCGAGGCCGCCGACTTCGCGCATTTCTACGCCGAGTTGGCCCGGAAGCTGGACACCGTGGACGGCGCCACCTTCGTCCCATCGAAACTGACCGTGGTGACCCCGCCGTGGAATTTCCCGACGGCGATCCCCGCCGGAGGTGTGCTGGCCGCGCTGGCCGCGGGCTCCGCCGTCGTGATTAAGCCTGCCCAGCAGGCCGCACTCACCGGTGCCGTGATGGTGGAGGCGGTGTGGGAGGCGCTGGACGAAGCCGGCGTACCGCGCGACGTGCTGCAGTTGGTGCAGCTGGGCGAGCGTGAACTTGGCAAGCAGCTGATCTCGCACCCCGAGGTGGACCGGGTGATTCTCACCGGCGCCTACGAGACCGCCGAATTGTTCCGTTCCTTCCGTCCGGACCTGCCGCTGCTGGCCGAGACGTCCGGCAAGAACGCCATCATCGTCACCCCCAGCGCCGACTTCGACCTGGCCGCCAAGGACGTGGCGTACTCCGCGTTCGGCCATGCCGGCCAGAAGTGCTCCGCGGCATCGCTGGTGATCTTGGTGGGATCCGCCGCCACCTCGCCGCGGTTCCGCAACCAGCTGGTGGATGCGGTCACGTCCATGAAGGTGGGCTACCCCGAGGACCCGACCTCGCAAATGGGCCCGATCATCGCGCCCGCCGAAGGCAAGCTGCTGGACGGGCTGACCACGCTCGGCACCGGGGAAAGCTGGCAGATCGAGCCCCGGCAGCTGGACGATTCCGGGAAGCTCTGGAGCCCCGGTGTGCGGACCGGAGTGGCGCGCGGATCCCGCTACCACCTGACCGAGTTCTTCGGCCCGATCCTCGGTGTGATGAGCGCCGAAACCCTGGAAGAAGCGGTGGCCATGACCAACGACATCGACTACGGGCTGACCTCCGGCCTGCATTCGCTGGATGCGGACGAGTTGGATTACTGGCTGGAGAACATTCAGGCCGGCAACCTCTACGTGAACCGCGGTATCACCGGAGCCATCGTGCGGCGCCAGCCGTTCGGCGGCTGGAAGAAGTCCTCGGTGGGCGCCGGCACCAAGGCCGGCGGGCCCAACTACTTGATGGGGCTGGGTGAGTGGGAGACTGCTCCGTCCACCGCCACGGCGGAGGTGCACGGTGCCGCGGCGAAGCTGCTGGACGCCGCGCGCAGGACCAGGCAGGCACTGTCCGCCGAGGAGCTGGGCGGACTGGAGCGCTCGCTGCGTTCCGATGCCGCGGCCTGGGCCGAGGAGTTCGGCGCGGCGAGGGACGTCTCCGGGCTGAGCGCGGAGCGCAACGTGTTCCGCTACCTGCCGGTTCCGGTGACGGTCCGACTCTCCGAAGGAGAACCGCTGGCACAGCTGGTCCGCGTGCTGGCCGCCGGCGTGCTGGCGGGCTCCGAGGTGGCGGTTTCCACCGCCGTCGCGCTTCCCGCGTCATTGCAGGCGGTGGCCACGGAGCTGGGCCTTGCCGTGACGGTGGAGGACGACGGCGCCTGGCTGGCTCGGGTGCCCCGGCTCGGTGCCGGCCGGATCCGCTTGATCGGCGGGGACGCCAAGGCACTCGCCGTCGCTACCGGTGGACGGCCGGATGTGGCGGTCTATGCCCACCCCGTGACCGAAGCCGGCCGGTTGGAAATGCTGCCCTTCTTGCACGAGCAAGCGGTCAGCATCACCGCGCACCGCTTCGGAACGCCCGACCATCTGGCCGACGGCCTGATCTGACCGCTGGGGCAACTCCGCCCGAAAGTAGTATTCAGCAGGCGCCCCTTTCGAGCATGAAAAGGGCGCCTGCTGGGCAGTGGATGCCCGAGAGCCGCCCGAATCCCGGCAGCGGCGTCGCTTAACCGTGCCGGCGCATCCAGCCGACCGCGTGCAGGGTGAGCACACCGGCGATAGTAATCAGCCCGGCGACCAGCACACTGGGTGCCACGGTGGACAACAGGAAAGACCACGGCGGCCCGAACGGGCTGCTCGGCGCAGCCATGGCTTGCATCTCGATGAGATACGGCGCGAATGACGCCCACGCGCCGAAGGCGGAGAGCGCTAGGCCAAGCACCCAGAGTGCCACCAGGTAGGGATTGATCTTCCGGCGCGCAGCGGGAGCGCCTTCCGGCCGGACCTGTGGCGCCGCGTCCGGCGGAATGATCTCGGCAATGCCGGTCGACTGCGCGACACTGTCGCCCTCAAGCTTCATTGCTGCCGGACTGAAGGCGGGTCGGGCATCCTGGGCATGATCGGCGGTGGGCGCCGCGGGCCTGGCCGCGGCTATCTGGGGCGCGGCGGGCCGGCCGCCGCTTCGCGCAGATTCATGGGCTTCACCGCCCCGCTGGTAGATCGAGTCGTACCGCTGGTCGAACTGTGATGCGGACATGGTCCCCCTTGTCGCCGGCCTCTGTTTTGAATCTACCGGATGCCGGGCGACGCTGTTAGGCTGTGCGCCATGGGAATTCTGATTTTCGAGTAACCAGGTCTTGGACCGGTCAAAACCGACAACCGAAACAATGCTTGCTGAGGCTCTACCTCGCGAGTGGTTCCCTGAATCCACCCCCGCTCTCCGGATCTGATCCGGCTATGTGGCGTCTTCGCCTTCAGCTCTGATCCGGCGGAAAAGTCTCCAGCAGGCTCGACGAGAATACCGAAGGAGAGCCATGACTGATATCGATCCGCGGGCGCCGAAGCCCGCAGAATTCAATACACCGAACATCCACCTCGCTCCGGCCGCAGCCGCCAAGCTGACCGCTGAGCAGCAGGCCAAGTTGGCGTCCTCGCGGGGCGCGAAAGCAGGCGATCTGCCTGCCTGGCACAGCATCGGCAACAGCCACAAGCCGAAGCACGCCAGCGGCAGGCAGGGGCCGCCGGAGAAGAAGGTGCGCTGGTAAGAACGGCGCAATGCACGGACGCAGTGCCCCGGGCGGACATGTTCCGCCGGAGAAGAAGGTGCGCTGGTAAGAACGGCGCAATGCACGGACGCAGTGCCCCGGGCGGACATGTTCCGCCGGGGGCACTGCGCTCACAGAGGACCTGCAGTGAGGAGGCAGCATGAGACCCGATGTGCGCCGCATGCTGTTGATCCAGGCAGGCAACGTCCTGCTGCTGGTCATCGCGGCCGGTGTCATCGTGATGGCCGTGGACGCGATGACCGCCTATGCCACCGGGGCACGGGATGAGCCGGACGCGGGCGGCGCCCTCGCCGTGATCTCCCTAGCCGGCGCGCTCGCCGTCGTGGTGCTGGCGATCTGTGCGTACCGGTGGACGGCTCGGGGCGAACGCTACGCGCCGTTGTTCGCCGTGCTCGGCTGGGCCGTGCTCTGGCTGCCGCTCAGCCTGGCCCTGGGCGCGGCCAGCGGCACGCCGCTCTTGGCGTACATCGCCACGCTGGTCAGCGGGGCGGGCATCGTGCTCTCGCTGGTGGCGCTGGGAAGCAAGAAGCCGCGCTGAGCTCCGCGGCCCCGCGCCATCGGGCCTGGCTGCCGACTCTGGAGTTTGGCCTATAGGCTGCCGCGGGTTTCGTCTCGACGGATGGTTTCGCCGGTGTTCGGGTCCTGCACTTGGCGGCTCTCGGTCACCCGGTGGTCTCTGCGGGGAACGGCCATGACGATCGAGATGATCAGGCCCAGCACGCCGACCCCCATGAGGATCCAGCCGATTAGTGTCAGGTCGATGAAATCCACGACGTCCGCAACAGCGAAAGCCAGGATGGCGCCGATGGCAATCAACGCAATTGATGATCCGATTCTCATAGCCACTAACTCCTTTGACATAGGGCGGCCGGCGCAGCCAGTGCTGCTGCCGGCCGTCGGATAGGAAGTACGCGGTGCAATTGGCAGCATACTTGCTGTTTGCGGAAACGTCCCGGAAGCTGTGATTTAGGCTTAAGGCCAGACCACCATCGCGGTGCTGAGAGTTCCAGGAGGTTTTGTGGCCAAAGGACGGAAGATCAATCCAGCCATGCGGGTGGCTGCGGATGCGGCTTTCGATAAGCAGGGCAACCCGAAGCCCGGCACGACGACTGCCTTCATGAGGGCCCTGGACGTCCAGCGGCCGTTGGTGCTGGCCAACCTGGACCGGCTGCGGCGCAAGTATCCGGACGCCACGCCGGCGGAGCTGGCCGCGAAGCTGGAGAAGCACTATCTGACAACGGTGAGCTCCGGCGGAGCGGCGGTAGGAGCCACCGCGGTCGTTCCCGGGATCAATGCGCTGGCCTCACTGGGCCTTTCGGCGGTGGCAACTGTTGGCTTCCTGGAATCCACGGCGCTCTTCGCCCAGTCCATCGCAGAGCTGCACGGCATAGACACTGAGAACCCAGAGCGCTCGCAGGCGCTGGTGCTGGCCATCCTGATGGGCGAGGAGGGCCGCTCGCTGATCAAGGAGTTCGCCGGACAGGCCGGAGGACGCGGCGGGAATCCGGCCCGCGCCTGGGGAAACGCGGTGGGCAGCACCATGTCCTCCGGCATGGTCAGTTCACTGGTGGACAGCCTGAAGAAACGTTTCCTGGCCAAATTGGTGGCCAAGCAGGGTACCGCGATGCTGGGCCGGGTCATTCCATTCGGCATTGGTGCGGCGGTGGGCGGTGTGGGCAACCACGTCATGGGCCGGCGCGTCATCGGCGCCACCAAAACGGCCTTCGGCGAACCGCCGCTGGCCCTGCCAATGTCCCTGGTGGAGGACCTGGTCGAGAACCGGTACCGGCTGGGCGAGCTTCCGGCGGCGCCGGGGCGGTTGACCGCCAAAATGGTGGAGAAGCTGCCCGTGCTCAAGCGCAAGGGCCCCAAAGCCATCACGGAGTCCGCTGACGATGACGGCGAGTGACCAACCGGGGATCGACCTGAACAGCGACCTCGGCGAATCCGTCGAGGGCCGGCTGATGGGCGACGACGCTGCGATGTTCCCGTTGATCACCAGCGCCAACATAGCCTGCGGCTACCACGCCGGCGACGAGGAAACCATGCTGGCCAGCTGCCGCCGCGCGGCCGAGAACCGGGTGGCGGTGGGCGCGCACGTTTCCTACCAGGACCGGGCCGGATTCGGCCGTCGGTCCATGGAGGTGGCGCCGGCCGACTTGGTTGCCGACGTCGCGTCCCAACTGGCCGCGCTCGACCGGATTGCCCGCGGGGTGGGAACGCCCATCGCCTATGTAAAGCCGCACGGCGCGCTTTACAACCGGATAGTCCACGACCGCACCCAGGCCGCGGCAGTGGTGGAGGCGGTCGGCGCTTTCGATCCGCAGCTTCCCATCCTGGGGTTACCCGGATCCGCGGTGCTGGAGCTGGCTGCCGGTGCCGGGCTGCCGGTGTTCCGGGAGGCGTTCGTGGATCGCGGCTACCGCAGCGACGGCACGCTGATCCCGCGCGGCGAGCCGGGCGACCTGCTGGAAGACCTGGAGCAGATTGCCGACCGTGCGGTGGAATTCGCCCTGCGGGGCGCGGCCGATTCGCTCTGCGTCCACGGCGATACTCCCGGGGCAGTGGCCATGGCCCGGTTGGTCCGGCGGCGGCTGGCCGCGGCGGGCATCAGCGTCCGTCCCTTCACCGATGCCGCACGGACATCCGGACGGTAGGGTGCGGATCCTGCCCTTCGGCGAGGGCGCACTGCTGGCCGAATTCACGACCCTTGACGACGTCCTGGCGCACTACTCCGCGCTCTCGGCTTCGCCGCCGCCCGGGGTCACGGAACTGGTTCCCGCTGCCCGCACCATCCTGGTGACATTCGCCGCCCCGGCGAGCACCGCCGTCGTTCGCGAATGGCTGGAACAAACGGCACCGCGCGATGCCGAAGCGAGCACCGCCGAAGACCCAGGGGACATCGTCACCCTTGAGGTGGACTATTCGGGCCAGGACCTGCCGGCGGTAGCGCGGCTGCTGGGCGTGAGCGAGGCCGAGGTGGTCCGGCGGCATCAGCACTGCGAGTGGACGGCCGCGTTCACCGGCTTCGCACCCGGATTCGCCTATCTGGTGGCACCCGAGAATCCGCTGCAGGTGCCGCGGCTGGCCGAGCCGCGGACCCGGGTGCCCGCCGGATCCGTGGGCCTGGCGGGTGAGTTCAGCGGCGTCTACCCGTCGGCGTCGCCCGGCGGCTGGCAGCTGATCGGCAGGACCGAGGCGCGGCTGTGGGACCCCGCGCGGGAGCAGCCTGCGCTGATAGCGCCGGGGACGCGCGTCCGGTTCAGGGCGGTGTAGCCGGTGATTACGGTGGTCAAGACGGGGCCGGAACTGCTGGTGCAGGACCTCGGCCGGCCGGGCCATGCCGCCATTGGGGTCAGCCCGTCCGGTGCGCTCGATGCACGGGCCCTGCGCGCGGCCAACCGGCTGGTGGGCAACCCGGAATCCGCGGCCGGCCTGGAGCTGCTGCTGGGCGGGGCGGTTCTGCAGTTCGACGACGACGCGGTGGTTGCGCTGACCGGCGCCTGCGGCGAGGTGTCGGTAGCGGGTAGGAGCAGGGAGCGTTACCGTCCGTTCCGGATCAAAGCGGGCCAGCGGCTGGAGATCGCCGTGGCCACGTCCGGACTGCGCTATTACCTGGCAGTGGCCGGCGGCATCATGGCCGAGGCGCCGATGGGGTCGGCGGCCACCGATCTGCTCTCCGGCATGGGCCCGGCGCGGTTGCAGGACGGGGACGTGCTGCGGGTCGGCGCCGGCACGCCTTCCCTCGAGTCAGCATGGACTCCGGTGCCGCTTCCGCCCGCCGGCCCCGTGGCGGTGCGGTTGCAGCCCGGCCCGCGGCTGGACTGGTTCGCCCCGGACACCCGCCGGCGGTTGGCGCTCGGCAACTGGTCGGTGAGTGCCGACAGCAACCGTGTGGGGCTGCGGTTGCTGGGGCGGCCGCTGCAGCGGGTGGTTGAACGGGAACTGCCCAGCGAGGGCATGGTCACCGGCGCGGTGCAGGTGCCGCCCTCGGGGCTGCCCACCGTGTTCCTGGCCGACCATCCGGTGACCGGCGGGTACCCGGTGCCGGCCGTGGTGGCAGCGGCGGACCTGCCACTGCTCGCCCAGGCCCGGCCCGGCCAGCGCGTCCGCTTCTTCTGGGCCGGCTGAATCCGCCGGGCATAGGCTAGCCGAAGACGGCGGTGGCCAGCGTGAAGATGGTCAGCCCGGCCAGCGAACCGACCACGGTGCCGTTGATCCGGATGAACTGCAGATCCCGGCCCACTTGGAGCTCGATCTTGCGCGAGGTCTCCTGCGCGTCCCAGCGCTCCACTGTCTCGGTGATGACGCTGGCGATTTGCGAACGGTAGGTCCGGACCAGGTACCCCGCCGCCTCCTCGATCCAGCCGTCGATTTTGGCCGCCAGTTCCGCATCGGTCGCCAGCCGGTGGCCGAAGTCAGCCACCGCCCGCTTGAACGCCAGGCTCAACTCGCTCTGCGGATCTTCCACCGCCTCCAGCAGCGCGGTTTTCAGCGTCTCCCAGGTCCGGGTCGCCAGCGCCCGCACTTCGGGATCGCCCAGCGCATTGTGCTTGATCGCTTCGACCCGCGCCATCATCTCCGGGTCATGCTGCAGATCCTGCGCCAAGGAGTTGAGATAGGCGTCCAGTTGCCGCCGCATCGGATGGTCCGGGTCGGCCTGCACCGCAAGGATGAACTTGTACAGCTCCAGATGCACCTTGTCGCCCACCAACGAATCCACGAACTGCGGCACCCAGGTCGGCGAGCGGTCGGAGACCAGCCGTGCCACGGTGTCCTGGTTGTCCAGCACCCAGTCGGCGGCACGGTCCAGCAGCAGATCCACCAGCTTCAGGTGGTGGCCGTCGCGCAGCACATGCTCGGCCAGCCGCCCCAGCGGCGGACCCCACGGCGGATCCAGCAGGTGCCGGCGGGCCAGCGACTCGATCAATGCCTGCACGTCCTCGTCGTTGAGCACCTGCAGGGCCCCGCGGATGGCCGTGGCTCCCTCGCGGGCGACCCGTTCGGTGTTCTCCGGCCGTTCCAGCCAGAGCCCGGCCTTGGCGGTAATGCCGAGCGAGCCGATCTTGGCCTTGACCACGTCCTCGGCCAGGAAATTCTCCTCCACGAACTGGCCCAGGCTCGCCCCGATCTGGTCCTTGCGGCGCGGAATGATCGCGGTGTGGGGGATCTTCAGCCCCATCGGGTGCTTGAACAGCGCGGTCACCGCAAACCAGTCCGCCAGGGCGCCCACCATGCCGCCTTCGGCCGCGGCCCGAACGTAGCCCAGCCACGGATAGCTTTCCTGCAAGGCGAAGGAGACCATGAAGACCAGGGCCAGGACCACCAGCAATCCGGTGGCCAGCAGCTTCATCCGGCGCAGGCCCGCGGCCCGGACGCTGTCCGGCACCGCAGCGGTCCGGCTGCCGCCGTGTGGTCCGCTTCCGGGCATGTTTCCCGCCGCGTGTCCGCCCAGCGGTTCGCCTCTGGGCCCGTCCGTCCGCCCGTCCGCCGTGTCAGGTGCGACGCCGCCGCCCGTCTGAGTGCCCATGTTGCCTCCGAAGCCAAATCGCCGAACGATCATCGACCGTTCACCCTTCAGTCAACCCTACGGCGGTCCCGGTAGTCCGGTCATCGCGTACGGTGAATTCATGGACCAGAGGATCTACGCTCACCGCGGTTCCAGCGAGCAGTATGCGGAGAACACCCGTGCCGCCTATCTGCAGGCGATCGCCGACGGCGCCGACGGGATCGAGTGCGACGTCCACCTGACCAAGGACCGCCGGCTGGTCTGCTTCCATGACTTCACGCTGGACCGCACCTCCAACGGCACCGGTAACGTTTCCGACTACACGCTGGATGAGCTGTTGCAGCTGGACGTGAGTTCGTGGAAGGGCGTGCCGATTCCGCCCGAATACGGCGGCACCGCCGATCAACTGGTCACCCTCGACGAGCTGGTGGACCTGATGCGGGGCGCCGGACGGCCGCTGGGCCTGGCGGTGGAGCTCAAGCACCCTAGCCCGTACGGGCAGGAGCTGGAAGACGAACTGCTCAAGTACCTGATGGCAGAGGGCTGGGACCCGGAAACCTCCCGGCTGGACAACATCCAGATGAGCTTCATGAGCTTCCACCCGGACGCGGTGAAGTACCTGGCCGACAACATGCCCGGCGAGTACGTCTGCCAACTGCTGGATGACATCGACGCCGAGGAGCTCAAGGCCAGCCTGATGATGGGCGAGCTGACCGTCGGCGCCGTGGCCGGACTGCTGCGGCGGGCGTTGTCCGAGGGCGAAGGGCTGATCGAAGAGCACCGCGTGGGCCTGGCCGGGCCTGGCGTGGACTATGTGCGCTCGCATCTGCCGCTGGTCCGCCGCTGGCTGGATGCCGGCATGCGGTTCCGCGTCTGGACGGTCGACGATCCGCAGGACGTAAAGCTGTGCCGCGACTTGGGCTTCGGCGAGATCACCACCAACCGCCCGGCCGAGGTCCGCCGGCAACTCGCGACGTCCCGCGTCTAGGCCCCTGCCGCTGCCGGGCGAAAAGCAGCCCGCGGCCACTGCCGCAATCATGGCCTTTGTGGTTTATTTGGTGCATGGCATCTCCCATTGAGGATTATGCACTCATATCGGATCTGCATACGGGAGTGCTGGTGTCCCGGTCCGGAAGCATGGACTGGCTCTGTCTGCCCCGCTTCGACTCGCCCTCTGTTTTCTCCGCGCTCTTGGGCAGCCCAGAACACGGTTGCTGGCTGCTGGCCCCGGACGGCGCGCGTCCCCAGACGGAGTCGCCGATGGGCGCCGGCCCGGCGGGCGAACAGAGCAACGACCCGGCGGACGTCCAGGGGAGCCAACGCCCGGTCTCAAGGCAGGAACAAGACGCAGCTGTCTCCTCGGACCCGGGGATCCACGGGCCGTCCGCCACAGAGGAGGCCAAGAAGGCTGCCGGGACGGGCCGCGCGGCCCGTGAAGCTGCCCAGTCCGGTGGCGCGGCCCGCGAAGCAGGAGAATCCGGCGACGCGGCCGGCACCGCCGAGGCCGGGTCCGCCGGCACGGCCACCAGCGCCACGGCCGAACCGGCGGCTGGCTCGGGATCCGGGCAGTCCACCACAACGGACGCCATGCACGACGGCGGTGTGGTTTCGGCGCCGGTCCACCCGCAGGCCGCAAGGCATCACCGTCGACCAACCGCCGCCGCAGCAGAGGAGCCGCACGCCGTCGTCGTTAAGCGCACCTACCTTGTGTCCACTTTTGTGCTGCAGACCCGGTGGAAGAGCAGCACCGGCGAAGCGTTAATCACCGAGTTCATGCCGGTGGGCGACCGCAGGGCGTCGCTGGTGCGCCGGGTCGAGGGCCTGTCCGGCGAGATGAAGATCCGGCAGGAATTGATCATGCGGTTCCACTACGGGGACGTGGTCCCCTGGGTGAACCGGGTCAAGGACCAGCAGACCGGGAAGGAATCGATTGTCGCGATCGCCGGGCCGGACGCGCTAGTGCTGCACGGGGACGACCTGCCGCGCGCCGCGGAACGCCGGCACCGGGGCGAATTCACGGTCAGGGCCGGCGAGAAGATCGACTACGAGCTGTGCTGGTTTCCCTCCCACCGGGCCGTCCCGCCGATGATCGACGTTGACGCCGCGCTGGATGAGACGGTGAATTTCTGGCAGAACTGGTGCTCGCGGTTCCCGCCGCAGGGCGACTACAACGCCATGGTCAAGCGTTCGCTGCTGGTGCTGCGCGCGATGACGCACGAGACCACCGGCGGAATCGTTGCCGCGCCGACCACCTCGTTGCCGGAGTCCTTCGGTGGGGAGCGGAATTGGGACTACCGGTACGTCTGGCTGCGCGATGCGGCGCTGACGCTGGAATCGATGATGACCCACGGCTATGAGACCGAGGCCCTGCAATGGCGCAACTGGCTGCTGCGCGCGGTGGCCGGCGACCCGGAAGACCTGCAGATCATGTACGGCGTGGCCGGTGAACGTGATCTTCAGGAACGCATCATCGAGCACCTTCCCGGCTATGAAGGCTCCGCACCGGTCCGGGTAGGCAATGGTGCAGTCTGCCAGTACCAGGCGGACGTGATCGGCGAGGTCATGGTGGCGCTGGAGAAGCTGCGCAACCTGGGCGGAACCGAGGACCACTTCTCCTGGCCGCTGCAGAAGGCCATGCTGCACTACGTCGAGAAGCACTTCGACCAGCCGGACCAGGGCATCTGGGAGACCCGCGGCGACCGGCGCTACTTCACGCACTCCCGGGTGATGATGTGGGCGGCCTTCGACCGTGGCGTCCGCGCCGTGCGGGAGCACGGGCTGGACGGCAAGGCCGTGCGGTGGGCGGAACTGCGGGACCGGCTGCGCGAGGAGGTCATGGAGCACGGCTTCAACCGGGAGATCAACTCCTTCACCCAGTGCTACGACGGCACCGAGGTGGACGCCTCGCTGCTGGTGCTGCCGCAGGTGGGCTTTTTGAAGTACGACGACGACCTGATGCTCGGTACCGTGGCCCGGCTGGAGCAGGATCTCGTGGACGCGGACGGGCTGATCCTGCGCTACCGGACCGGCTCCGGGGTGGACGGGCTGGCGCCGGGCGAACATCCGTTCCTGGCCTGCTGTTTCTGGCTGGTGGAACAGTATGCCCGCTCCGGGCGGATCGGCGATGCGCGCGACCTGATGGACCGACTGGTGGGCTACGCGAACGAGCTGGGGCTGATGGCCGAAGAGTACGACACGGTGAACAAGCGGATGACGGGGAACTTTCCGCAAGCGTTCTCGCATCTGGCGCTGATCCGGGCGGCGGACGCCATCAACGGCCACGCGCAGGACCCGGTGTAGGCCGCCCGCGCCTCTCCCTGCCGTTCCCAGCACGACGACGGCGGTGCCCTCCTGTGTGCCCGCACGGCACCCCCTGCCCGGCTACTGTAGACGGGTGAAGTTTTTCCAGTCCCCGGCCGTGAAGGTGGGGCTGTCCATCTCCATCGCCACCGGGCTGTACGGGGTCTCCTTCGGCGCGCTCTCCGTGACATGCGGACTGGATCTCTGGCAGACCATGGCGCTGAGCCTGCTGCTGTTCAGCGGCGGCTCACAGTTCGCATTTATCGGGGTGATCGGCGGCGGCGGGACGGGCGTGGCCGCGATGACTGCTTCCGCCTTGCTGGGTATCCGCAACGGTATTTACGGCATGCAGATGAATGCTCTGATCTCCCCGCGCAGCTGGCGGCGCCCCTTGGCCGCGCAAGTGACTATCGACGAGTCCACCGCCACGGCGTCCGGCCAAGAGGATCCGGACGAGCGGCGGCGCGGTTTCTGGACCGCCGGCGTGGGGATTTTCCTGCTCTGGAATGTGTTCACCCTGGTGGGTGCGCTGGCCGGCAACGCGCTGGGGGACCCGAAGCAGTGGGGCTTGGACGGGGCCGCTGTCGCCGCTTTCCTTGCCCTGCTCTGGCCGCGGTTGAAAGGCAAAGAGCCGGCGGCCATCGCCGTAGTGTGTGCCCTGGCCACCTTGCTGGCCGTGCCGTTCGTCCCCAGCGGCGTGCCCATCCTGGTGGCCGCAGCAGCAGCGGCCGCCATTGGCTGGTTCACGCACACATCGGTTCCGGCCGGGATGGCTCCGGACATCGAACCCTACGACGAACCGTACGCCGAGCACGACGGCACCCACACTCTCGTCGAGTCGGAGCGCAACACCACCGGGCAGGACGGCGGCCCCGGCGACAGCGCAGACGGAAAGGAAGCCCCGTGACCCTGTGGATCTGGATCCTGGTCGCCTGCGCCATCTCTTATCTGACCAAGCTGGCGGGCTACCTGGTGCCGGCCAAGTGGATGAAGAACCAGCGGATGTCCCGCATCGCCGCCACCATGACCGTCGGCCTGCTCGCATCGCTGACCGTAGTCAACACCTTCTCCAGCGGCCAGCAGTTGGTCTTCGATGCCCGGATCGGAGCCCTGCTGGCCGCCGCCGTCGCCCTGCTGCTGCGCGCGCCCTTCCTGGTGGTGGTCATCGCCGGAGCCGCCGCGGCCGCCCTGATCCGGCTGGCCGGCTGGGGGTAGCCGCGGCGGCTGCCCTTCCTCAAGCCGGCCGTTGTCACTCTCTGTAAGGGCGAGTTGACCGCTTAAGGCGGATGGACGACGGCGGTGCGCACCGCCGTCGTCCATCATGCGGTCAGGAGTCAGTCAGCGATCTTGGCGACAAGTCGGCCGACGACCTCGCCCTTCTTGAGTTTTTCGAGGCCTTCCGGGATCTCCTCGAAGCTGATCTCGGTGACGGTCGGGTTGAGCTTGCCGGTGGCGAAGTAGTCATAGACGCCTTGCACGTCCTCCTTGGTGCCGCCCTGGGAGCCAACCAAGGTGACTTCGGACAGGATCAGGGCCTTGGTGCTGATGGTGGATTCCAACCGGCCCATGCCGACCTGGACAACCCGTCCGCCGCGGCGGACGGTCTCGATGGCCTCGGCGGTGGTGGTGCCGAAGCCGGCGAAGTCAACGATGACGTCCAGGCCAATCTCCTTGAAGCCTGCGATGGACTTGGCCACATCCTTGGCGCCGACCTCTCGGGCCTGGTCCCAGATGTTTTCGTTGACTTCGGCGATGTAAACCTCCGCGCCTGCGAGGACCGCTACCCGGGCGCCGATCGAGCCGAGGCCGCCAAAGCCGATGATGCCGACCTTGTCGCCGGCCTTGACCTGTCCGTTGGCGATCACAGCGTGATGGCTGGTCATGCCGGCATCGGTACCGGCCGCGCCCTGCGAGAAGCTGACATTGTCAGGGATGCGGACCAACGCCTCCTGGTCAATCGCAGCCTTGAAGGAGAAACCGCCGTCGAACGCGTAGCCGGGAGCACCCGCGGAAGTGGTGGGGCAGAAGCCAACCCGGTCTCCGACCTTCCAGTCGGTCACGCCATCGCCCACCTCGGTGACGACGCCGGCAACCTCGTGGCCCAGGGTGATGGGGCGCTTGGCCAGCGTGGAGAGCCAGCCTTCGTCCTCGAGCATGCCGACGTCGGAGTGGCACAGGCCGGCCGACTTGATATCGACAACCACACCGCCGGGGGCGGCTGTCGGCTCGTCGACGTCGTTCAGTACGAGGGGCTCGTGGGTATTGGTGAACTGCCAGGCTTTCATGGGATCTCCTTGGACTCGGCATCAGCGGGGCTGTTTCCGCGGGACCGGCCGGCGGAATCATTGTTGTCCTTCCACCGTAGGCCGCAAGCCGCCGAACTTCTATGCATACGCATATAAGATGCGTCACCTACCTGTGTGGTCCACGGGACAGTGGATTGCGGCAGGTGACGGTGGACCTGTCGTTGGCTGTGGCCCTGTGGAAGACTGAAGCCATGCTTGTAGCCTTCTCTGTTGCACCGTCCGGAGTTCCCGTGACCGGTCCCGCGCCGCACGACGCCTCGGTGCACGACGCCGTTGCCGAGGCCGTCCGGATTGTCCGGGAATCGGGCCTGCCGAACAAGACCGACGCCATGTTCACCACCATCGAGGGCGAATGGGACGAGGTCATGGACGTCGTCAAGCGCGCCACCGAAGCCGTGAGCCGGTACGGATCGCGGGTGTCGCTGGTGCTGAAAGCAGATATTCGTCCGGGATACTACGGAGAGCTCACCGGGAAGGTGGACCGGCTGGAGGCCGCCATCGCCGAGCGGGAGCAGAAGTGAGCCGCGAACGCGGCATGCAGGACGCAGACCGGGCCGAAGCGTGGAGCGCGGTCGAGGACTACCTGACCGACACCTTGGTGGGCGAAGACCAAGCCCAGATTTCGGCCCGGGAGAGCGCGGACCGGGAAGGCCTGCCGGCCATCGAGGTCAGCGCCCCGCAGGGCAAGCTGCTGATGCTGCTGGCCAAGTTGACCGGTGCGCGCAAGGTGCTGGAGATCGGCACGCTCGGCGGCTATAGCACCATCTGGCTGGCCCGTGGCGTGCCGGACGGCGGCGAAGTGGTCAGCTGCGAGTACGAGCCGCACCACGCAGAGGTGGCCCGGCGGAATCTGGAGGCCGCCGGCGTCGCGGATAAGGTCAGCATCCGGGTGGGCGCGGCGCTGGAAACGCTGCCGAGCCTGGCCGCCGGGAACGCCGGGCCTTTCGATCTGGTCTTCATAGACGCGGACAAGGAAAACAACCGGAACTACGTTGAGTGGGCCCTGCGGCTGACGCGTCCGGGCAGCCTGATTGTGGTGGACAACGTGGTCCGCTCCGGGCAGGTGCTGGCCGACGGCGGCGACGGAAGTACGGAGGACCGCGACATCCGCGGCACCCGCGACGCGCTGGCGCTGCTGGGCTCCGACGAGCGACTCGATGCCACCGCGATCCAGACCGTGGGCGGCAAGGGCTGGGACGGTTTCGCGCTGGCTCTGGTCAAGTAGTCGATGGCGCGGCGAAGCACCCGTGCCGACGAGGCTCGGGAGCCGGATGCGTCCGGCGGTCCGGTCGAAGGACGCTACGAAATCTCCTCCGGGATGGCCGAGCTGGTCCGGGAACCGGAATCCGCGGACAGCTGGCTGCTCAAGATCAACGGTGTCCAGTCCTCCCACGTGGTGGTCGGCGATCCGCTGCGCCTGGACTTCGAATACATGCGCTGGATGGCGGCGCTGATCGGATCCCGCTGGGAGTCCGAGGAAAAGCTGCGCGTCCTGCACTTGGGCGGTGGAGCCTGCTCGATGGCACGCTATCTGGCAGCTGCCTATCCGCAGGCCCGGCAGGTCGTCGTCGAGATTGATGCGAAGCTGGCCGAACTGGTGCGGCGGTGGTTCGACATTCCGCGCGCGCCGCTGGTGCGGATCAGGGTAGGCGAAGCGCGGTCGGTGACCGAATCGCTGAGCGAAGACAGCAGGGACCTGCTGATCCGCGACGTCTTCTCCGGCAGTACGACCCCGGAGCCCCTGACCACGCTGGAATTCACCCGGGCGGCGCGGCGTGTGCTTTCGCCCGGCGGCGTCTACCTGGTGAACTGCGGCGATACGCCCCAGCTGGCCGGAGCGCGCGAGGAAGCGGTGACCATCGGCGAGGTTTTCGAGCACCTGGTGATGATCGCCGATCCGCCAATGCTCAAGGGCCGGCGGCACGGAAACGTGGTGATCGCCGCCAGCGACAAGCCGCTGGAGACCGGCCCGGCGTTGATCCGCGAACTGCTGCACGGTGCGGTGCCTGCACAGCTGTGGGACGGGGCAAAAATAGCGCAGTTTTGCAGAGGATCGGCGATCAGGCAAGACCCGCCGGTCAATTAGCCGCCTTTCGTGGAACGTTATGACTTCGGCTCGATTTTGTTTGTAAGATGGAAGCGAACGGCCGATGGCGGCCGTATTAGGCCCGGGAGCGAGCCGCTTGCGGCTGGCTCTCCGGAGGCAGGCATAGGAAAAACGGCTTCGACACTATGGATGGTGGCTGGAGCGCTATGTCTGCTCAGCCGGACTTGTTCCGGCGCCGGATGCCGGGTGCTGACAACCTAATCCCCCCAAGTTAGGTACAGTGCCCGGCATCTCGGTCTAGTGAATCCTTTCACCGAGCTTTCACCGAACTGGTTTCACCTTTCCACCTCGCCTTTCGCTGGTCTTCCCATCAGTTCCGCCTCCCTGCTGCGGGCCTCTCGCCTGAGCACATCGACGACTGCGGCGACGGCCGGTTGCCGCAGCGACTCCGGGCGCGCCACCAGCCAGTAGCCGAGGCGCTCCTCCAGTTCCTCCGGCAGGATGCGGACCAGATCCGGATGCTGGTTGGCCATGAAGCACGGCAGCAGCCCGAGGCCAGCGCCGGCGCGGGTGGCCTCCACGTGGACAAACACGTTGGTGGATCCGAGGGCGGTCACCATTGCCGGCAGCAACCGGCGCGGGGCGTCCAAATCGTCAACCTGCAGCATCGAGTCGATGAAATACACCAGCGGGTGGTTCATCGCCGCGCGGACGCTGTCCGGCGTGCCGTGCTTGGCCAGATAGTCGCGGGAACCGAACAGGCCCAGGACGTAGCTGCCCAGCCGGATGGACCGTGCACGATTGACTTGCGGCCGCCCGACGACGACTTCGAAATCCAGGCCAGGGCGGTGCTGCGAAGCCCGCCGGGCGGCGGTCACGATCTCCACGCTGAGCTTCGGGTGGTCCTGCTGCAGGCGGGCAATTGCCGGCGCGGCGACGAACGCACTGAAGCCGTCGGTGGCGGACATTCTCACCACTCCCGCCAGTTGGTCTGCTTCATCCGGCGTGCGGTTGAGGCCGGCTAGCGATTCCTCGATCCGTTCGGCCACCGTCGCCGCCTTACGGCCAAGGTCGGTCAGTTCCCAGCCACCCGGCGCGCGGGAGAACACGCGACCTCCCAAGGCCTTCTCCAGGGCGGCGACCCGACGGGAGACCGTGGTGTGGTTCAGGCCCAGGTTTTCGGCCGCGGAGGTGTACCTGCCCGTGCGGGCCACGGCGAGCAGGATGATCAGGTCGTCCGGGTTGGTGCGATGAGGCGCGGAAGTCATGTCTGCATTTTTGCAGACCCGACCTGCAAAGTTTGCCATTGATGCACAAGCGGTGAGAGGGAATACTCAGGGTGGTCGCATTGTGACCTCACTCACAGGCGCGCCGGAATGTCCCGGCGGCCACGCACCGCAGTATCCGCACGCCACGCAAGGAGAAAGATGAGCGCCCAAGCTACCCCCACCGGACCCGGATCCGGCGCCTCGCACGAGTCACCGCCGTCGGTCCTTCGCAAGGTCGTTACGGCTTCCATGGCCGGCACGGTCGTGGAATGGTATGAGTTCTTCCTCTACGCCACGGCAGCCACGCTGGTTTTCGGCGCCCTGTTCTTCCCGGATGCGGGTACCGAACTGGACGCGATCATCGCCGCTTTCGTCACCTTCGCCGTCGGCTTCATCGCCCGGCCGCTGGGCGGCATCGTGTTCGGACACTTCGGCGACAAGGTGGGCCGGAAGAAACTGCTGCAGCTGAGCATCATCCTGATCGGCGCAGCCACCTTCCTGATGGGCTGCCTGCCCGGGTTCGACCAGATCGGATACTGGGCGCCGGGCCTGCTTGTGGCCTTGCGGTTCATTCAGGGCTTTGCCATCGGCGGCGAATGGGGTGGCGCAGTGCTGCTGGTCGCCGAGCACAGCCCGGCTGCCAAGCGCGGCTTCTGGGCGTCCTGGCCGCAGGCCGGCGTGCCGATGGGCAACATGCTCGCCACGGTGGTGCTGTGGGTCATGTCCGGCATCCTCTCCGAAGCCGAATTCCAGGCCTGGGGCTGGCGCGTTGCCTTCTGGCTGTCCGCAGTCATCGTGATCGTGGGCTACTACATCCGCACCAAGGTCACCGAGGCGCCCATCTTCTTGGAAGCCCAGGCCGAGTCCGCCAAGGTCAAGTCCACCTCCTACGGCGTGGTGGAAGTGATGAAGAGGTACCCGCGCGGTGTTTTCACCGCCATGGGCCTGCGCGTAGCAGAGAACATCATTTACTACGTGGTGGTGGCGTTCTCCATCACCTACCTCAAGACCGTGCACGACTTCGACGTCACCACGGTGTTGGGCCTGCTGATCCTGGCGCACGCCTTCCACTTTGTGGTGATTCCGTTCTACGGGCGGTTGTCGGACACCATTGGCCGCCGGCCGGTCTACATGGCCGGCGCCGTGCTCTCGGGCGTCTGGGCCTTCGTCGCCTTCCCGATGTTCGACACGCAGAACCCGATCATCATCCTGGCCGCGATCTTCCTAGGCCTTGGCGTGCATGGTCTGATGTATGCGGGCCAGCCGGCCATCATGGCCGAGATGTTCCCCACCCGGATGCGCTACTCGGGTGTCTCACTGGGTTATCAGGTGACGTCGATCTTCGCCGGCTCGCTTGCCCCGATCATCGCTTCCACGCTGCTGAAGGACTTTGGGCACTGGCTGCCGGTGGCCCTGTACCTGGTGATCGCCTCGGTCATCACCATCGTGGCCGTGTACTTTGCACGTGAAACCAAGGGCGCCTCGCTGCGCGATCTGGACCGGGCCGACCTCGCCGCACAGACCGGAGTCGACGTGCGGGCCCAGGCCTAAGCAAATCCGGGCCAGGCCAACCTTGGCCCAGCCAGGGCAAGGCCTGACCAGGGCAAGCACAAGGGACCGGTGCCATCCGTTGGGGGGTGGCACCGGTCCCTTCGCTGTTCAGGGAGAGGCAGTTGGTCAGCGGAAGCCGATGAGCTGCTCGATTGGCCCGATGCCGAAGAAGAGCACGAAGGCGGCGGCAACAATCCACATCAGCGGGTGGATTTCCCTGGCCCTGCCTTGGAATGTGCGCACCAGCACGTAGGCGATGAAACCTGCGCCCAGTCCGTTGGCGATGGAATACGTGAACGGCATCAGGGTGAAGGTCAGGAAGGCCGGGATGGCCACCCCCCAGTCGGCCCAATCGATCTTGCCCACCTGGGACACCATCATGAAACCGACGACGACGAGTGCCGGCGCCACTGCCTCAAAGGGCACCAGCGAAATCAGCGGCGTGAAGAACATAGCCATCAGGAACAGCAGTCCGGTGACGACGTTGGCCAGGCCGGTGCGCGCACCTTCGCCGATGCCTGCACCGGATTCCACGTAGATCTGGTTGGAAGAGACTGATCCGGCGCCACCGGCAACCGCGCCCACGGCGTCGACGATCAGTACCCGGTCCACGTGCGGAATGTTGCCCTGCTTGTCGGTCAGTCCGGCCTCATTGGCCAGGCCCACCATGGTGCCCATGGCGTCGAAGAAGATGCTCAGCAGGATTGCAAAGGCCAGCAGGGAAGCGGCCGTGAAGCCCAGCGTTCCGAAGGAGCCGAAAAGGCTGACCTGGCCGACCAGGCTCAGGTCGGGTAGCCCCACCCAGCTGCCGTTCGGCAGTTCGGGCACCACCAGGGACCAGCCCTGCGGGTTGAAGCCATCAGGACCCACAGAAGGTCCGATGTTGGCCACTGCCTCGATGATCACCGCGAGCACAGTGGCTGACAGCACACCGATTAGGATGGCGCCCTTGACCTTGCGCACCACCAGGGCGATGGTCAGGATCAGACCGAAAATGAAGACCAGGGTCGGCCAGCCCAGCAGCACGCCCTCGAAGCCGAGGCCTACCGGAACAGTGGTGCCCGCCGCGTCCGGAATGCGGCGGATGAAGCCAGCGTTGACCAAGCCGATCAGGGCGATGAACATGCCGATGCCCACCACAATGGCGGTCTTCAGGCTTGGCGGCACGGCGTTAAATACCGCGGTCCGGAACCCGGTCAGCACCAAGATCAGCATGGTGATACCGGAGAGCACCACCAGGCCCATGACGTCAGGCCAGGTCAGGCCCGGATTGGTAGCGACAGTGATGGCGACGAAGGCGTTGACGCCCAGGCCGGTTGCCAGTGCGAACGGGTACTTGGCCCACGCGCCCATCGCAATCGTCAGCACGCCGGCCACCAAGGCCGTCACCGCCGCGACGCGTTCGGCACCAAGCATGGCTCCGGTTGAATCGGCGCCGCCCAGGATCAGCGGGTTCAACACCACGATGTAGCTCATCGCGAAGAACGTGGCCAGGCCGCCGCGGATTTCACGTGAATAGTTGGAGCCGCGCTTGGTAATCTCGAAGTATCGGTCGATCACCGGGGTCTTGTCGGCTACTGCTGCCTTTGCGGGCATGGGGAATGTCCTCCACGGGTAAGTGGCATAGTTGGAAGTTTCCCCAGAATTCTACGCTCCTGCAGCGTGCAGAGGCGTACGACGGCGGTGCTTGGCTTCCGATGCTCAGGCAACGGCCGTGCGACCGGAGGAAGCGATGGCGTTTCCGGCCACTTTTGCCTGCCGGATGATCTCCCGTGTACTCGGGGCCAGCAGGTCTGCAACGCCCACCAAGTAGAGGCCGATGGCGTTCAGGACAGCAACCGCGTTTTCCCCGGCCGCGATGCCCAGGCTGCGGAGCAGGCGCCGCATCTGGTTCTGCGCACAGCCCGTCAGGACAACCGAATCGGCGACCAGCAGCCCGCGTTCGGTGCGGATGGCCCAGCGCTGCCTGCTGTCCCGGCTGATCGAAGGGACGCGGGCCGTACGGGCGTCCTGTGCGGCAGGGCGCGCGTCCAGCTGCGCTGCGTGCGCAGGCATTCCGGAGGTCCGGCTGACTCCGCAGGCAAAGGTGCTGCGCCGAATGTCGAGGGCATGGCTGGCGGCGTAGGCGTGCAGCAACCGCAGCAGGTCGTTGCGTTGGCCGCGGACCGACGAGTCTGGCAATGGGGACCGACGGCTGGGGCCGGACGGCTGCGAGAGCAGCCCCTCCACGACGATCGAGGACACGCCTCGGCGGCTCAGTTCACTGGCGACCGCCAATCCGGGCAGTCCGGAGCCGATGACCACCGTGGTGGTGTACTCGGTCGGGACCTCTGAGGTGGAAACGCCACTCACTGCACGGACTCCTTGAACGGTAGGGAGAACCTCGGACGGCGAACGGACCGCCCTCAACGCATTGTGAAACTGTTGTTCAATAGTAATTTGCCTCGAAGCCTACATAACTTTTCGGCCACTGAGAAGGCCTTTGCCGCGGAGTAAGCTGAGGGTAGCTGGCGAGGATGCCCGCGCAACGTTGAGGGAGGCGGAACGAATGACAGAAGCCACGGCCGGAAGCGCCGGACAGGGTGCCGCACCACGTGGCATCGTCGTCGGAGTCGATGGCTCCGACCAGAGCATCTGTGCGTTGGTTTGGGCTGCTGAGGAGGCGCAGCGGCGCCGGACCCCACTGCATGTCGTGACTGCCTATACCGTTCCGGTCTTTGCGGCATCCAGCATGGATGCCGGCTATGCCACGCTGGACGATTCCGTCATCCGAGAAGGCGCCGAAGCCGTGCTGGAGCAGGCAGTGGCCAAAATCGCCGGCTATAACCTCGACGTGGACGCCAGGGTGGAGACCGGCGACGCTGCCGGCGTCCTGCTGGAGCTCTCCGAACAGGCCGAACTGATAGTGGTCGGCACGCGCGGGCGCGGCGGCTTCATGGGCAGGTTGCTCGGCTCGGTCAGCAGCGCCGTCCCGGCCCACGCGGAGTGCCCCACTGTGACCATTCCGCTGGCCTGCGCGCCCCGGCTCGGCGACTTGGACATCGAAGTCCCACGGTCCAAGGAACAGGCCGTGCGGCCGGAGGACATCGAGAAGGTCGTCGTCGTCGGCGTCGATGGGTCGGAGCAGGCACGCAATGCCACCCTGGTGGCAGCAGAGCAGGCCGAGCGGCTTGGCTACCCGCTCAAGCTGGTGTGCGCGCTGCCGCCGTTCACTGGCTCGCTGGCGTGGGTGCCCGCGCCGCTGGATCGGGAGGCACTCTACGCCGACATCCGCGAGCAGCTCGACGCCGGCGTGGCGTGGATCCAGAGCCACTTCCCGAACCTGTACGTCATCGGCGAGGTGCAGGACGGCTCGCCGGTGGAACTTCTGATCGAGGCTTCCCGCACGGCAGAACTGTTGGTGGTCGGTACTCGCGGTCGCGGCGGCTTCGCCGGAATGCTGCTCGGTTCCACCAGCCAGGGCGTGTTGCACCACGCCAAGGGGCCGGTCATGGTGGTCCCGGACAGGCAGGATCCACGGCTGGACGACCGCCGGAACTTCGGTCCCGTCCCCGACGCCGAAGAGCACTAACCACCGCAGTACACATGGGCCGGGCCCGGAACCAACAAGGTTCCGGGCCCGGCCCATTTAAGCTGTTGCCGATTGAGCTGTGCCGACCTAGACGGCCCAGCGCGCCCCGGAGGTGTGCAGCTTTCCGTACATGTGGCTGATATTTGTCACGACCAAGCCGACATCCGGATTCAGGGCGTGGACCACCTGCCAGTTGCCGATATAGACCGCCACGTGCCAGATGGCATTGGGTTCTCCCCAGAACACCAAATCGCCGGGCTGCAGCTGCGAGAGCGGAACCTGATAGGGCGCCTGATCGAGCTGGGCCTGTGCAGTACGCGGGAGCCACCGGCCCGCGCTGCCGAATGCCTGCTGTGTCAGCCCGGAACAGTCGTAGCCCAGCGGACCGTTGCCGCCCCAGTCGTAGAAGGTCTTCTTGTTGGACTCCTTGCCCATCGCGAAGTTGATGGCCGCGTTGGCGATGCCGCCGTTGACTGACGGAGCACCAACAGCCGGCGGAGGCGTCACAACCTCGGGTTCCGGCTCGGGTTTGGGCTTTGGTTTGGCCGGCGGGGGAGTCGGCCGGGGTGTCACAGGCGTGGTGGGCTTGCTGGGAGCGGGCGTCGACGGGGGCGTGGCGGGCCTGGTGGGAGCAGGCGCCGAAGGCCGGGGCGTGGATGTCGCTGGCGGCGGGGTTGATGGCTGTGTAGGCCGGGACGGCGTGATGTCGTCGCTGGCCGGCGCCACCGTGGAACCTTGTGCCGTCGAGTTGTTGCTGGACGGACGTTGTGTGGCAGCCGCTTCCTGCGCCGACCGCTCGACCAATGCCTGGAGCTGGCGGTCCTGCTCGGCCTTCTCCAAGGCGGCGATGCGGGCGTCTTCTTCGCTTGTGCTAGTCCCTCTGAGTTCGGCCAGATGCACCAGGAGCGCCTGGCGCTGTTCCTCGTAGCGGATCACGAGCTGTTCCTGAGCGGCGCTGGCGGCCTTGGCATCAGTCTCGGCGGCTTCGGCTGCTCCCGCGGCGTCCTTCGCGGCCTCATCGGCCTGCGCCACATAAAGCTCCCAGGCAGCCCACAGTTGGGCGGCCTGCTGGGATTCGGTCAGGGTCTGTGAGCGGTTAGCGGTCAGGGCATCCAGAGTGGAGGCCTTGTACAGCACATCGCTGGTGTCCTTGCTGTCCAGCAGTGCGCTCAAGGCGGGGTTGACGCCGCCGTTCCGGTACAGCTCGCCGGCCAGTTGGCCCACCTGGTTCTTGACCGACTCGAAGTATTCGGCGGCCTGCGATGCCTTCCCCTTGGCGTCTTCGAGCTCTGCGGTCCGCTCTTGCTGCTTCAGCAGAGACTCGCTGTAGGTGTTCTGCGAACGCATCGAATCGAACTGGGCGTTGGCCAGGTTCCCCGAGGCCGCCTTCAGCTGTTCTTCGATCCGGTCTACCAACCCCTGGGTGGCCGCTGCGTCGCCCTTGGCATCGTCGATCTCGTCGCCGGAAGGGAGCGTCGGCGCGGCCGGCAGCGTGATCCGTACTGACGTCACCTGCGGCAAGTGTCCGGCTGGAGCGGCGACGGCCGGCGCCAGGGCCGGAACGCAGACGAGCAGGGCGGTAGCCGAAAAGAGCGCGACGGCGCGCACCGGCGTCGTCGATCGATGCGGGGCAGGACGCCCCGAGGGAAGCAGCCTCATCCGAACGGGTCCTTAATACGAGCGCAGTGAATGTACGCGCCCTTTCGGGACGGCCGGCCTTGGGACCGAGAGCGGTCAATGTGCGAACGGGTGGCACCCCAACTAGACCGAACTGCATTCACACAGCACGATGAGAATATGCACCTTCGGTCACTTAAGCAACATTTACCTCACGAGTAACATAAACAACATTGGTGTCATTTCCACGGTTTTGATGTGAAGCGGCGTGTCGCCGGTGGGTTTGCCCCGCAGCCCGCGCCACATTTGACGGCGTTGGGAGGGGGTTCCGCGCAGATGCGTCGGGAGGTGCTCAGTAGTGCCGCACCTGCGACGCCTTGCAGGCTACAGCCGCGGTGATGTGGCGCCGACTGAACAGGGGAAGCCGGAGCTAAGGGCTAGCCCCAGCCCAGCTCGTGCAGGCGGTCGTCGTCGATGCCGAAATGGTGGGCGACTTCGTGGATCACCGTGACCAGGACCTCGTGAACTATTTCTTCCCGGGAGGAGCACATCCGCAGGGTCGGACCGCGGAAGATCACGATCCGGTCGGGCATGGACCCCGCGCCCCACCAGTGGTCCCTCTCGGTGAGCGGCGTGCCTTCGTAGATGCCCAGCAACTCCGTCTTCGGATCCTCCCAGGGCTGCGGGACGTACTCCTCTTCTACGAAGATGCCGACATTGCTCATTTCGCGCATGATGTCTTCCGGAATCTGGTCGATCGCGTCGTTGACCGCGTCCTCGAATTCCGGCAGGGACATCTCCATCGGCATGCCACCGACTTTACCTGCGGGTGGCCACGGTAGGGCGGCCCGGTGCGGGCCCGAGCAGGGCCGAATGGCCCGTTTTGGTTTTTCCCGAAGCAGGCCCTATAGTTTTATAGGTCCACAGCGGGGAAACGAATCCCAAGTGGTCCTGGCCCCCATCGTCTAGCGGCCTAGGACACCGCCCTTTCACGGCGGCGGCACGGGTTCGAATCCCGTTGGGGGTACGCGAGACGTCATGAATGGCAGCCGCTGGAGTGGTCAGAACCGCTTCAAAAGGCTGGTAGGATTGAGTCTCGTAAAAAATGCAAGGCCCTGTAGCGCAGTTGGTTAGCGCGCCGCCCTGTCACGGCGGAGGTCGCGGGTTCAAGTCCCGTCAGGGTCGCTTTGGTTTCCGGAGCGATTTCGGAACGCCATCGGTGATCATCGAGAGATGTTGCCAGGCTCTGTAGCTCAGTTGGTAGAGCGTTCGACTGAAAATCGAAAGGTCACCGGATCGACGCCGGTCGGAGCCACCAGCAAAACTAAATGAAAAACCCCGGAACTAGTCACGTTCCGGGGTTTTTCTTTGTCCGTCGCAAGACCTCCGGTGTATTCGCGTAGATGCTTTTAGTCCTTGAGGAGCCGATTCACCGCGTTGATGTTCGCCCGGGTGTACCTGAGTCGCTTTTCTCGCTCCGGCCGTTTTGCCAGTGCCCTGCCGATGAAGAAAACCAACAGGGCGGTGAACACCCACTGCCAGCGGAACTCGGTGATCCAGATCGCTGCCAGCGCAGAGCCAGCGGCGAGGGCCAGGATCAACTGCCCGAATGTTCTCATGGCTTGCCTCCCGATATTCCGTGGGGGCGGGATAGTCGCCGTCCCTGGCTCCGATTGTGCCTGCTGGGTCCGTCAGTCACCATCCACGGCCGGATACCTATGCCCGGTCGCACGGCGCCACCCGCACGGCGAAGCCCCGCAGTCCTTATTGAGGATGCGGGCTTCGTGATGTCCGACCACTGTCCACAGCAGGCTCGGTGGGGGAACATAGGCACATGAGCGTAACCGCATTCACCCATGTCGGGGGCCCGACGGCCTTGCTGGAGTACGGCGGCTGGACCTTCCTGACCGACCCCACCTTCGATGAACCGGGCGAGTTCCAGGCGGCGACCGGAACCTTGGTGAAGACCATCAGGCCGGCCATCCGGGTCGAAGACCTGCCGGCGATGGACGTCATTCTGCTCTCACATGACCAGCATGTGGACAACCTGGATTCCTCCGGCCGGCGCTTGGTGGAATCCGGCGGCGCCAAAGTCCTCGGGACGCTGGAAACAGCGGAACGGATGACGGCCGTGACCGGCATGGCACCGTGGGAACGGTCGGTGCTTGAGGCTGCGGACCGGGCCACGGTCACCGTCACCGCCGTCCCGGCGCAACACGGACCTGACGGATGTGAACCCGTGCTCGGCACCGTGACCGGATTCGTTCTCACCGCATCAGAGTTGCCCACCGTTTATGTCAGCGGCGACAACGCCTCGCTGGAGGTGGTCAACGCCGTTGCCAAACGGTTCGCACCGATTGGATTGGCGGTTCTCTTCGCCGGCGCTGCCCGGGTGGGCGCCTTCGACAACGCCGCCTTGACGCTGACCGCCAAAGACGCCGCCGCCGCTGCCCGCACTTTGGAAGCGACCGCCGTCGTGCCGGTGCATGCCGAGGGTTGGAGCCACTACAGCGAAGGCCACGCACAGCTTCGCGACGCCTTCGCGGCTGGCAGCCTGGATGACCGGCTGCGGATCCCCACGCCCGGGGAAAAGCTCTCCCTGTAGGCAGGGGCGTCCCGCCCGCGCGACAAGCCAAGACCGTCCGCAATTCACCAGGCCTTCATCCGGTCTTCCCTGTTGCGATTCCCCCGCAGCTACAGTGGGCTGATGCCGCATCTTGCCTTCGAAGCCTCCGGACCCGATTCCGCCGAAATTGTCCTCTTCTTGCATGGGGCGGGCTGGCCGGGCATCACCTGGCACCAGCAAATGAAGCACTTCTCCGAGTCCTACCGCTGCCTTGCCGTAGACCTACCGGGACATGGCGCCAGCAGCGGCATCGGCTGGCAAAGCTTGGACGCGACGGCAAAACTGGTCACCGAACTCATCGAGTCCGTCACGGACCAGCCGGTCCACCTGGTCGGCCTGTCGATGGGCGGTGACGTTGGGCTGCGGCTGCTGGCACAACGCCCGGAACTGGTGCGGACCGCCCTTCTGGCCGGGGTCCTGGTGCTCCCGGTGCCGCCGTGGATGCTGAAGGCGCAGCTTGCCCTTGCGGGCCTGACCAAGAACCGCGTCCTGTGGCGGGCCTCGGCCAAGTACCTGCGGCTCGGGCCAGCGCAGATGACCGAGTACTTGGCGCGGAACCAGCCGCTCGACCCGCAGCAATACCGGGCCATCATCTCGGAGATCTTTGTCGGCACCAATATGGAGGGCCTCGACCAAGCCGCCTGCCCGGTGCTCATCGCCGCTGGTGAAAAGGAACCGCGGCAGGCCAGGGAGTCAGCGGCGGTGCTGGCCAGGCTGATGCCGAACGCCCGCGGCGGACTGGCACCGAAGTCCCCGCACGAGTGGCCGATGAACCGTCCCGAGCTCTTCAACCGGACGCTGGACGAATGGCTGCAGGATCCAACGTCGTTGCCGCGGACACTGCTTCCCGCCTAACCTCCTCGCCGCGGCGCATCGGCTGGCCGCCGGAGCCGCCCGTCGGAGCGCCGCACCCCGCTGCACGCCCGGCACAGCCCGTTCCCAGCCTCCATTCAGGATCTCTGGCCTACCATGGATGGGTATTCCGAGTGCCGCCTGCACCTGATGAGGCACTGACCGGGGACGATGGGAGCGAGGAGCGTAGTGCAGGCCCTTCTGAAGATTGCAGCCAGCGGCTTGATAACGGCCGTGATGCTGACATCGTGCACCAGCCCTGAGCCGGCAAGGGAAACAACGACGGCGGTGCCTGCCCCCTCTGCGTCGGCCGCGGTACCGACCGCTCCGGCAGAAGCACCCACGCCACCTGGCCCGGCCGACAAACAATCCGCCACGGCATCGCCTAGCCCAACATCGCCGTCGGGCTCCGCTGACGCCAAGGGAGGCGGCGGAGCAGGCAAAGGCGACCACTGGGGCCGTTACGCGGACCAGGCCGACGCCTGCGCAGCTGTGGCCGCGAACGTGGCCTCGCTCCTGCTGGTCCCGCTTGGCTTTATGACCGGCGTGAAAGACTCCGAATTGAAGTCCTTGCAGGATGAACTGGGCGACTTCAGCCGCGACGTTCCGCCCGAGCTCACCGATGACCTGCGCCGCGTCGAGCGCCTGCTCAAGCGGTCGGCACCGGACCGCGACTTCGACGTCACAGCTTTTGCCGAGGCGCTTCAGCCGGTGGAGGACTGGCTGGTCGAACACTGCGGGGAATGAGGCGTTAGGCTTGCCCTGAGAGTGATCACAGCCCCAGGGAGAACAGATGCACAACGAGGATCGGCCCCCCGCCCCGTCCGTGGGAGATGCCCCTGGGGAAGTCCCCGTCTCCGCACCTGCTGCACCCCCTGCAGGCGGTACCGAACTTCCGGACCCGCAAGCGGCCGGACGGGTGGAGACTGCCCCGGCGCTGCTTCCAGACTCGGCCGTGGTCCCGGCCGCACCGGGCCGCACCACCATTTCCGAAGCCGCCGTGGCCAAGGTCGCGGCCGTTGCCGCCCGCTCCGTTCCCGGGGTCTATGCGTTGGGCAGCGGCACCGCGCGCGCCTTGAGCGCGCTACGCGATGTGGTGGGTGGCAGCGATGTCGGCCAGGGCGTGCACGTGGAAGTCGGCCAGACGCAGGTCGCCGTGGACATCAACCTGGTGGCCGTCTACGGCAAGCCGCTGCACGAGCTGGCGGGCAGCGTGCGCGCGGCGGTGTACTCCGCCGTCGAGCAATTGGTGGGGCTGGACGTGGTTGAAGTGAACGTGGAGATCAACGACGTGCACGTGCCCGGGCTGGACCCCAAGGCGCCGGAGAAGCCGGCCCGCCAGGTGGCCCAGTAACAGGATGCGCGGGACGGCAGGAGGAGCAAGGATGAGCTACACGGTGGTCGGCATGGCCGTCGGCGCGGTGCTGGCGTGGGCCGCGCTGGTGTTCAACTTCTGGGGGTTCCTGCTGATGGCGGTGTTCCTGCTGGTGGGGGCGCTGCTGGGCCGCGCCGCGGAAGGAAAACTCGACTGGCGCAGCATCCGCGATGCATTGACCGGACGACGCTCGTCTTCATGACGGACCGCGTCGTGCCCGCCGAGAAACTGCCTCCCCATCCGGGCAGACCAGCGCCGGACTACCGCCCGGACGGAGCGCCGCCGGCGTCACAGCCCGCCGCGCCGCCCACGGAGAGCTATGCCGGACACACCAGGGTCAGCACGCAGGCCTTGACCAGCACCGCTCAGGGCGCCGCGGCGCGTGTGCTGGGAATTTCGCCGGGGCTGGTGCGCGCCACGTGGAGTGACGACGCCGGTTCCCTGGCCCTGTACCTGGCACTGCCTATCGGCATCCCCTCGCTGAACCGGGTGCTGCGCGACCCCCAGCTGGTGGCCGCTTTCGGCGGCTCCATCTGGGACCGGGCACATTCCGCCAAGGGGGCGATCCTGGCGGAGGTCTCGCGGATCAGCGGTTCACGGCTGAGCCGGGTAGACATCCGGGTCACCGGCATCCGCGTGCAGGAAGGAGGCCGGGTCCGGTGAGCCACACAGAGGTTGATAGCGACCGGCCGACCGGCGAACGCCTGGGCGATGAGCGCCTGGCCCACCGGGAACTGCGCAGTTCCCGGGCCACGGCGTCGGTGATTGCCGCCGTCCTGATTGCTTTGGCCGGCCTGTACCTGCTGCTCGAGGCCGCCTTGAAGGCGATCGGGCAGCCATCCTGGCTGGCCACGCCGGAGGAGATGGCCGGCTGGCTGCACCAACTGCCGGGCAATGTGGCACCGGCCGTTCTCGGGGCGTCCGGGGCCCTGATCCTGATGCTGGGGCTGTTCTTTTTCCTGCAGGGCGTGCTGCCCGGGCATCTGCACCGCCACCGCATTCCCAGCCGCCGGGGCGTTGTGGTGGTGGACGATGAAGTGCTCGCTTCCTCGCTGGCGCGCCGCGCCCGCACCGAGGCGCAAGTGACGCGCGAGCAGGTGCTGGTGGTGGTGTCTCGTGGCTTGGTGGACGTCCGGCTGCGGCCCACGTCCGGCATCCCGGTGAACGCCGATGCCATCCAGCTGGCGGTGGAGGACGAAGTCCGACGGGCCCGGATCAGTCCGGTTCCGCAGGTGCGCGTCTTCGTCTCCAGCTCCGGGGTGGTGGGACAGTGAACCAGACCCCCCGGACCCTGAACCGCATCCTGATCACCATCCTCGGGCTGCTGCTGATGCTGGCCGGCGGCACCGCCCTGGCGCTGGCACTGGTTCCAGCGCTCGCGGGCTGGTGGCATGCAGCCACTGCACAGGCCGGCGCCAACATGCAGGCGGTGCTGGACGCCACCACTCTGCCCGGGCAGCGGGACAGCTGGCTCTGGATCGTGGCGTCCCTGCTGCTGCTCCTGGTGGTGCTGCTGACGATCGCGTGGGTCGCGCAGCAAGGCAAGGGCCGCACCGGAACCATTGCCGCTGATTTCGACGGCGACGGCGCGCCTGGCGCCGTCCAGCTCAGTTCCGGCGTGGCCGAGCAGGCCCTGCGGGCCGCGTTGCTGGATCACGACAGCATCCTGCACGCAACCGTCACCGCCTATGACTACGACGGCGGGGGGGCCCTGCGCATCCGGGTGGCGCCCCGGCTGGGGGTATCCCCGCAAGACGTGGCCGACGAAGTCTCCGACCTGGTGGAGGCGCTGGACCTTGCCCTCGGCATGAGCTTCCCGGTGGTGATCCACCTGGTGGCCGGTGCCCGCTCGCGCCTGGTCCGGCCCGACCGGGTCCGCTGACCACCCTCAGTTGAACCGGGGCGGGCGGTGCTAGCGTCCCGAGGTCAGCCAGGCAGCGGCGTTGGGTGCCAGCGAACCGCTGTCGGCGGTTCGCTCCGTGGACGCCAGAAGCACCGAAGCGCCGGCGGGCAAGCGGATCGCTGAGCTGCCCAGGTTGGCCAGCACCTGCACCGTTCCGTTCCGGTAGCTCAAGACGCCGGACGCCGGATCGTGCTCCGCAGCCCACTCGAAGCTGCCTTGGCCCAGCTTCCGCTCGGCGCGCAGGCCCAGCGCCGCCCGGTACAGCTCGTAGCTGGAACCCGGCACACCCAGCTGTCGGTCCACGGCATAGCGGGCGAAACCCTCCGGCTGCGGCAGCCACGGTTCGTGCTGCGTGGAGCCCCAGCCGAAGCCATGCGCCTCCGCCCGCCAGGGAATCGGAACGCGGCAGCCGTCGCGGCCGCGCTCCTCGCCGCCGGTGCGGAAGAAGGCCGGATCCTGCCGCACCTCGGCCGGCAGGGTGGTGTGCTCCGGCAGGCCCAGCTCATCGCCCTGGTAAACGTAGGCGGAGCCGGGCAGCGCCAGCATGATCAGTGCGGCGGCACGGCCGCGGGCATACCCGAGTTCCTCGTCGGGCTGTTCGTCCTCCGGACCGATGCCCTTGGGAAACGTGGTGGGGTCGGTCAGGCCGTAGCGGGAGCTGTGGCGGACCGTGTCGTGGTTGGAGAGCACCCACGTGCTCGGCGCGCCCACCGCGGCTGCCGCCGCCATTGAATCGTCAATGCTGCGGGCCATGCGTTGGGCATCCCAGCCGGCCAGCAGGAAGTCGAAGTTGAAGGCCTGCTGCATTTCGTCCGGCCGGACGTAGGCAAAGAGCCGCTCGGCCGGCTCCACCCAGGCTTCCGCCACCAGCATGCGGTCGCCGTCGTACTCGGCCAAAACCTTGTGCCATTCCCGGTAAATCTCGTGCACGCCGTCCTGGTCGAAGTAGGGCGGGGTGTCCGGGTGGGCGGTCGCTTCCTCCGGGTCGGCTGCCTGCCGCAGCGCCGTGCGCTGGGTGCTCCCGACGGCTTCCAGCACCTGCTCCTGGGCCGGGCGGGCATCGGGGGCGGGCGATCCGCCGGCAGGCTGGCCGATGGGAGCCCCGTCGTCGTCGATCAATGCGTCTTCGCCGGGCAGCCGCTCGCTGCCTGCCACCATAGAGGTCTTCGCCGCCCAGTCCGGCAGGCCGTCGGCCTTGACCAAACCGTGGGCCACATCAATCCGGAAGCCGTCCACGCCGCGGTCCAGCCAGAATCTCAGGACGGAGACCATCTCCGCCTGGACCTCCGGGTTCTCCCAGTTCAGGTCCGGCTGCGTGGAGTCGAACAGGTGCAGGTACCACTGGCCGGGTGTGCCGTCGGGGCCGGTGGTCCGGGTCCAGGCGTTGCCGCCGAACACGGACTGCCAGTTATTGGGCGGTTCGGCGCCGTCCGGGCCTTTGCCGTCGCGGAAGATGTAACGGGCGCGCTCGGGCGAACCCGGGGCGGCCGCCAGCGCGCTGACGAACCACTCGTGCCGGTCGGAGGTGTGGTTGGGAACCAGGTCGACGATCACCCGCATGCCGAGTTCGTGCGTGCGAGCCAGCAGGGAGTCGAAGTCTTCCAGCGTGCCGAAGAGCGGATCGACGTCGCGGTAGTCGGCCACGTCATAGCCTGCATCGTTCTGCGGGGAGACGTAGAAGGGCGAGAGCCAGATGGCGTCCACGCCCAGGTTTTTCAGGTAGGGGATCTTGGCGTTGATGCCGGCCAGGTCGCCCATGCCGTCGCCATTGTTGTCCGCAAAGGACCGCGGATAGATCTGGTAGATGACGGCGTCGCGCCACCACGGTACGGATGCTGCAGCCATAAAACACTCCTCGGCTCGCGGGTCAGGACCACTTCCAGCCTAATGATCTTCGCGGCGGAGCGGGCAGGCCCGATCCTCCAGCGACCGTGAATGCGGCGCAGATCACGATTCGATATCGAAGCGTCCGGCGCCAAATATGTGTCTTGCAGCACACGTAGTAAGCGTTTACGTTACCAGTTACCAGATTGGTACTTGGGGTGGCTTCTTTCTGACCTATCAGCGTTTGCGCGGCCACCGGACAAAGGAGTCACATCATGCACATTGCACGCTCCAGAAAGGCCGTCCTGCCGTTGGTCGCGCTCAGCGCCATGGCACTGACGCTCTCCGCCTGCGGGGGAAGCACGGAAGAGCCCAGTGGATCGGAAGCAGCCGCCGACTGTTCCGCCTACGAGTCCTACGGCACCTTTGACGGCGCCGAGGTCAACGTTTACTCGACCATCACCGATACCGAGCAGGACAAGCTGGAGCAGTCCTGGGCGGACTTCGAGGGGTGCACTGGGATCGACGTGGTGTACGAGGGCTCCAATGAATTCGAGACGCAGCTCCAAGTCCGCGCGCAGGGCGGCAACCCGCCCGACGTGGCGATCATCCCGCAGCCGGGCCTGCTGGCCGCCCAGGCTCGTGCCGGAAACCTCAAGCCTGCACCGCAGGAGGTCTCCGACCTGGTGGACAAGAACTGGTCCGAAGACTGGAAGGCCTACGGCACCATCGACGGCACGTTCTACGCCGCACCGATGCTGGCCAGCGTCAAGGGCTACATCTGGTACGTGCCATCCACCTTCAAGGAGAAGGGCTGGGAGGTCCCGCAGACGTGGGACGAGATGATGGCGCTGACCAAGACCATCGCGGACGAAGGCTCCATGAAGCCGTGGTGCGCCGGCTTTGAATCCGGCGACGCGACCGGTTGGGCCGGCACCGACTGGATCGAGGATGCCTTGCTGCGCCAGGCCGGTCCGGACGCCTACGACCAGTGGGTCAACCACGACATCCCGTTCAACGATCCGAAGGTGGCCGATGCCTTCGACGCGGTCGGCGACATCCTGAAGAACGAGGACTACGTCAACGGCGGCATCGGGGACGTCCGCTCCATCATCTCCACCTCGGTGGACGACGGCGGCCAGCCGGTGATCGACGGCAGCTGCGCCATGCACCACCAGGCAACCTTCCAGGCGGCCAACTGGCCCGAGGGCACCAACGTGGCCGAGGACGGCGACGTCTGGGCCTTCATCACCCCGGGCCAGGAAGCCGGCGCCAGCGCCATCACCGGCGGCGGCGAGTTCGTGGCGGCCTACACGGAAAGCGAAGAGGTCTCGGCCTACCTGCAGTTCATGGCGTCACCCGAGTTCGCCAACAAGCGGGTGGAGCAGGGCGCCGCAATCAGCGCCAACAAGGGCCTGGACCCGGCCCTGGCCGCCAGCGACCTGGACCGCCAGTCCATCGAACTGCTGCAGTCGGAGGACACCACGTTCCGCTTCGACGGTTCGGACCTGATGCCCGGTGCGGTGGGCGCCAACTCGTTCTGGAGCGGCGTCGTGGAATGGATCAACGGCAAATCGACCAAGGAAGTGGTCGACTCGATCGAAGCCAGCTGGCCTAAGGACTAAGCCGGTACCCGCAGCCCGGCCGTGCCGCCTGTGAGAACTGCAGGCGGCACGGCCGGGACCTTCCCTTCCACGCAGCGAGGAGGTCAGTGCCATGGAAGACGTTGGCGAGAAGCTGGTGCAGGTAGTGATCGCCCTGGCAGTCTTTGCCGCGATCATAGGCCTGATCATGCTGTTGGTGGATCGGGCCCCGAAGTCGTTCCGCGATAAGGCGACGATTATCGGGTTCCTGGCCCCCGCCGTCGTGCTGTTGGCCATTGGGCTGATTTGGCCTGCCATCCAGACCACCTACCTGGCGTTCACCGACCGGAATGGAACGCTAAACGGCGTGGACAACTTCGTGTGGATGTTCACCCAGCCCGAGGCGCTGGTCACGCTGCGGAACACGCTGCTGTGGGTTGTCCTGGTGCCGCTGATGTCCACCGGCATCGGGCTGGCCTACGCGGTGTTCATCGACCGGGCGCGCGGTGAGAAGGCCTTGAAGGCACTGGTCTTCATGCCGATGGCCATTTCCTTTGTGGGCGCCGGCGTGATCTGGAAGTTCATGTACACCTACCGCGGGGCCGAACGCGAGCAGATCGGCCTGCTCAACCAGATCCTGGTGTGGTTCGGCGCCGAGCCCAAGCAGTTCCTGCTGGACGCGCCGGAGAACACTTTCTTCCTGATCGCCGTGATGGTCTGGATCCAGACCGGTTTCGCCATGGTCATCCTCTCCGCGGCGATCAAGGGCATTCCCACCGAAATTGTGGAGGCGGCCCGATTGGACGGGGCGAGTGCCAGGCAACAGTTCTTCTCCATCACCATTCCGTCCATCCGCGGGGCATTGATCGTGGTGGTCACCACCATTACCATCGGCACGCTGAAGGTCTTCGACATTGTCCGGACCATGACCGCGGGCAACTTTGAAACGTCGGTGGTGGCCAACGAAATGTACACCCAGGCGTTCCGCGCGGGCGAGCCGGGACGCGGCGCCGCGCTGGCGCTGATCCTGTTCCTGATGGTGCTCCCGATCGTCCTCTACAACGCCAGGCAGCTGAAGAAGCAGAGGGAAATCCGATGAGCGCAAGCCCTGCCATCCCGGCCGCTCCCGAGGCAGCCGTGGCCACAGCAACCGAAGCGCAGATCCCGATCGCCCGGCGGGTCAAAAAGCGCCTCACCTCGCGCGGGGCCACTGCCGCCGCGATCATCATTGCCGTCATCTGGACGGTGCCGACGTTCGGGCTATTCATCTCCTCGCTGCGGCCGGAAGACAACATCCAAGCCAACGGATGGTGGAACATCCTCGGCGACCTGGAGTTCACCACCGAGAACTACACGGAGGTGCTGGCGTCCGGGGGCGGCTCCGCGTCCAACCTGGGCCAGTACTTCATCAACTCGCTGGCGATCGTCATCCCCGCCACCATCATCCCGCTGGTGATCGCCTCCATGGCGGCCTATGTTTTTGCCTGGGGCCGGTTCCGCGGCAAGGACACGCTGTTCATCTTCATTTTCGCGCTGCAGATTGTGCCGCTGCAGATGGCGCTGATCCCGCTGCTCTCGCTGTTCATCAACCTCAAGATCGGTGAGTTCCAGCTGCTGCCGTCCGGAACCTACGCCCAGCTCTGGATTGCGCACAGCATCTTCGCGCTGCCGCTGGCCATCTTCCTGCTGCACAACTTCATCTCCGAGATCCCCGGCGAAGTCATCGAGGCGGCCCGGGTGGACGGCGCTGGACACGCGACGATCTTCTGGCGGATCGTCCTGCCGCTCTCCGTGCCGGCAATCGCCGCCTTCGGCATCTTCCAGTTCCTCTGGGTCTGGAACGACCTGCTGGTGGCGCTGGTGTTCTCCGGCGGCACGGCCGATGTCGCGCCGATCACCCAGCGGCTGGCGGAGCTGACCGGTACCCGCGGCGACGAGTGGCACCGGCTGACGGCAGGAGCGTTCGTCTCCATCATCGTGCCGCTGGCGGTCTTCTTCGGCCTGCAGCGCTACTTTGTCCGCGGCCTGCTGGCGGGTGGCCTCAAGGGGTGAAGGCGCCGTGAGCGGGATCGACGACGTCGCGCGGGCCGCCGGCGTCTCGACGGCGACGGTGTCGCGTGCCCTCCGCGGGCTGTCCGGGGTCTCCGCGGCCACCCGGGACCGGGTGCTGCAGACGGCCGACTCGCTGGGCTACGAGCCGTCGTCGTCGGCTGCCCACCTGGCCTCCGGCCGCACCATGGCGATGGGCGTGCTGCTGCCGCAGATCGAGCGCTGGTACTTTGCCTCCGCACTGGAGGGCGTGGACCGCGCCTTGCGGGCTGCGGGCTACGACCTGATCGTGTTCAGCCTGGGCGGCACCGGCACCAACCGCGAACGCGTCTTCCACCGGTCCATGCTGCGCAAGCGGATCGATGCGCTGTTGGTGATGTGCATGCAGTTGACGCCGGACGAGCTGGCGGCCCTGCAGGCGCTGGAGTATCCCAATGTGATTGTGGGCGGCCACGTGGACGGGCTGCGCAGCGTCAGCGTGGACGACACCGCCGCGGCGACCGAGGCCGTGGAATACCTCATTTCGCTCGGTCACACCCGGATTGCCCACCTGCAGGGCGGCGGCGCCTACGGCATCGACTTCGACGTGCCGCGCCGGCGCCAGCAGGCCTTCCGCGACACCATGGCCCGGCACGGCCTGCCGGTCCGGCCGGAATGGCAGGCCATGGGGGACTTCCGGTTCGCCGGCGGCAAGGCAGCAGCCGGCAAGCTGCTGGATACTCCGGGGGAGCGGCCGACGGCGATCTTCGCCTCCGCGGACGAGATGGCCTTCGGTGCGCTGCTGGCCGCACATGAACGAGGGCTTCGAGTGCCGGAGGATGTTTCCGTGGTGGGTATCGACGACCACGAGTTCGCCGAGCCGATGGGCCTGACCACCATCCGGCAGCGGCCGGACGAGCAGGGGGCCTACGCCGCCGAGCTGCTGCTGGCTGAACTGCAGGGCAAGGCGCGCTTGGATGTGCCGCTGACCCAGCCGCACGAACTGGTGGTCAGGGCCTCAACTGGCCCACCGCCGTCGTAAATTATTTTCGCAGGGCCGTTGGCTGCAGCGGGAGTCGGCCCCTGCGGAGAAGCCAACGGCCTGGAACGTAGCAAGACGTCAGCACAACTAGGACGGCCGACGGGTCGCTACTAAGACCGGCTCGTGGACGGGCGGTGAGTTTGTGAGATTTCGTTTAGCTTGAGGGCCGTATGACCTCTTTGGTGCATCTCGAGGGATGTCGAAATGCGTCTCCGGGGGAGTAGCGATAGATGAGGTGTGCACGGATAGTAACGCCAACGCCGCGGCCAAGGCATCGATAAGGGAGAAGGTTCATGAAGCAAGACACTGAGAACGAGGCCGGCGGCCTGCACAACTAGAATCCGGGATGTGCCGCGTAGACCGTTCATCCTTCGCTGTTTGCGTCGTCGCCGCGAGCGGCCTCACGAAAAGTGGAGGGGGGAACCCCCGTCCATCGCTTGAACGCGACGGTGAAGCTGTCCGGGTCGGTGTAGCCCAGTGTGCGAGAAATTTGGGCGACGGAGTGATCGGTATTTGAGAGCATGTCGGAGGCGAGTTCGTTTAGGGCCTGATCCCGTACCTGGGCGAAATCGTGACCGGTGTTCTCGAGCTTACGCTGCAGAGTTCGAGGGGAGACGCGCAGGGCCGCGGCCGTGTTGGCCAGCTTCCGGTTGAGTTTGGGCGCGGCCTTGATGGCTTGTGCGACGGTCGCGGGCCAGTCTCCCGTGGCGCGGAACGAATCGAGCACCTCATTGTCGGCTCGCACCCAGGCCGCGTGCTGGAAAGCGTTTCCGTAGGGGAGTTCATAGGTCGACATCGCGGGATCCCACCACAGGCGCAATGCCTCGGAGCCGCAGTCGACATCGCAGGAAACGTACGTTGTGGCCTCTGGGGAAATCTCCGCGAGGGGGAATTCAACCCGTGTGAAGGGGAATGGTTCACCATACAGCCAGTCAAGGGAGCGTGAGGTGACGCAGAGCTCGCGGTAGACGCTGATCGGTATCAGGTCTACCGGGGTCTCAGGGTAGGAGTACTCCATTCCGGTGATTGTCCCTTCCGGTGTCCGCAGAGGAACGATCTGCAGGAGTCCCGGTGTGTAGTCCATCGCGGTGGCGGCCTCCAGCCATGCTGCGACGGTCGGCGCTGTTGCGAGGGCCATTCCGCGGGCACCGGTCGTACTCGTCGTATACGCACGCGCGGCTCGGATCCAGAGATCAACACGGTCGCGCGTGAGCGCCACGAACTGCAGCTGGAACGCCAGCTCCTTCTTGGCGGGAATGGTTCCTCCCGGTCGGTCGACGGCGTAGGGCGCGATGTCGGCGCGCGCTAGCGCGGCACGCCAGTCCAGACCAGAATCCCTGAGCAGATCGCGCAGGTTGTGGACGCTGAAGTTCGGCACGCGCAGGTTCTGGTAAGAGTTCAACTTCATCGCTTTACTCCTCGTCGTCAGGATAATCGCCACACGGTGACGAAACGTTGGGGGCGACCCGTTGCAGGACCTGTGATTGCCGCGGTGGCGTGCTCCAGATCACGACTCTACCTTGTGGCGTAAATTCCCGGCTAGTTGGCGTTATTTGCCGGACGGATGTAGTGAGGTGGCTCATAGCATTGACATGAACCGCCGCAAGCAGAGGCGCTGGCGGATGGACATCACAGGAGAGTCGAAGAGCTCCGACCTACGGGTCGAATCCACTGGCAGGCCCCCGCGTCGATTTGCCGTTTCCCGAGAGACCTCGGATCCGGCAGATCGATGCGGTCGTGCAATCGCACGCCCACCTACAGCGCGCTCGAAGGCACTCACCGACGCAATGAATGGGAGTACACCAATGACCGACATGGCAACCACGACAACAACAGCACAGCGTGACTTCATCGCCGATCACACCGTCGAACGCGATAAGAGCCCGATGATCGGTGGCGATAACGCGTTCAAGGTCGCGGTTTTCGGGGCGAACGTGACGACGGGCCAGGGAGGGCTGAACCTGGCCGAGAACACGATCAAGCTGGGCAACTGGGCCGAGATCGAGCAGCTGGCGCAGAAGGCAGACCGCTACGGCGTCGACGGATTCATCCCGATCGCGCGGTGGATGGGACTCACGGGCCCTGAAGGTCCTTGGGGCCGCCAGTTCGAGACGTTCACCTGGGCGGCGGGCCTGGCGGCGGCGACGAAGAACATCCAGATCTTCGCTACCTGCCTCATCCCGTTCATCCACCCGATCATGGCTGCGAAGATGATGGCGACGGTCGACCACATCAGCGGCGGACGTATGGGCCTGAACGCGACGGCGGGCTATTTCAAGCCCGAGTACGCCATGTTCGGCGTGCCGGTGCCCGAGCACGACGTGCGCTACGAGCTCGCCGACGAGTGGATGACGATCGTTGAGCGGCTCTGGTCGAACGACGAGATCGAGTTCGACTTCGACGGGGAATTCTTCCAACTGGAGGGTGCGCAGTCGCACCCGAAGCCGGTGCAGACGCCGGGTCCCATGGTGATGAGCGCGGGCTCGAGCCCCGCCGGCCAGCAGTTCGCGTTCAAGCATGCAAACATCCTCTTCGCGGCGATCACGAGTGTCGCACACAGCGCCGAGGTCACGCCCAAGCTGCGGGCGAATGCCAACGCGGCCGGCCGCGAGGACCTCGGGCTGTGGTCCGGCGTGCACATCATCTGTAAGGACACCGAGAAGGAGGCGCGCCAGTACCTCGAGTACGTCGAGGAGAACGGTGACTATGAGGCAGCGCTCAAGTACAAGCACATCATCATGAACGGCGACTCACGCGGCTGGAGCTGGGACAACTACAAGAAGTCTGAGGACCCGAAGCAGGACGAGACCATCAAGACGTTCTTCCGCGCCGGCCTCGTTCCGCTCGTCGGCACGCCGGAGATGATCGTCGAGGGTCTCCAGAAACTGCAGGACTCGGGCATCACCGGCGTCTGCACCGGGCTCGTCGACTACGACGAGGGCCTGGACCGGATGAACGAGCAGATCTTCCCGCTGATGCGCGAAGCCGGCCTGCGCGCCTGACGACGTCGACCACTCAGAGGAAGAGAGACTTCAAATGACATTTCCTGACCCAAAGAAGTTCCGTCTCGTCGTAGCGGGCACGACCGAATCGGGCGAGACCGACTTCATCGAGCCAGGCCCCGCCGCCGAGTTCGATTTCCCCGGCGTGTCCGCGGGCGCGTTCTACTGGGCCGTCGACGGCGGCCACAGCAAGGAGAACTTCGGCGCTCCGCCCAAGAAGGTCGCACTGGCCGGACCGAATGGATCCACCTTCGGTGTGAGCAGTTTCCCCGCGCACTCCTCGGGCGAGGTCGACGCGGGGACGCTCGACGAGAGCATGACCGCCACCGAAGACGATGGAGACGCCGGCATGCATGCCAGCGACACGATCGACTACGAGGTCGTGATCTCGGGCAAGGTTGACCTCGTGCTCCCCGGCGGCAAGAAGCGCACGCTCGTTCCGGGCGACCTGCTCGTCATGGCGGGCGTACCCCACGCCTGGAAGAACCCGTACGACGAGGACTGCGTCTACATCGTTGTAACGGTCGGCTTCAACACCCCGGAGGTCACGTCGTGAGCCTGACTTCACCCGGCAAGGCGCTGCGGGCGGTCTTTGAGAGCAAAGAGACGGCTCTGATGCCGTTCGGAGCCCTGCCGATCCACGCGCAAATGGCGCAGCACGCCGGCTTCGGCGCGTTCCAGCTCTCGGGTGGCATGTCCGCCTGGTGGCAGGGCGTTTCCGACACAGGATGGCTCACATTGACTGAGGTCGTCGAGCACGCGAAACGCACGGCCCGCGCTGTCGACATCCCCATCTACTGCGACGCCGACACCGGCTTCGGCGCGCCGATCAACGTGCAGCGCACCGTCATGGAGTTCATCGACGCTGGCGTCGGCGGCATTCATATCGAGGATCAGCGCGAGCCGAAGAAGTCAGGCGGTGTCGCGGGGATCGAACTGGTCCCGGACGCCGAGGCGGTCGGTCGCCTCAATGCCGCGGTCGACGCACGTGACAAGTACGGCGCGGACTTCGTGATCGTCGCGCGCACCGACGGCTACGGCGCGGCCGGCGGCGGAGTTGACGAGGCGATTCGCCGCGCACAGCTGTACAAAGCCGAGACCGGCGCCGACGTCATCTTCTTCGAGGGCTTCCACACGTGGGAGCAGGCAGAACTCGCGCTGAAGGAGACTCCCGGGCCCGCATACGCCATCGGAGTTCCGATGATCGGGCGCAAGAGTGTCGCCGAAATGACCGCCATCGGTCAGGCCATCCAGCCCGTGCCCTTCGTGCTGCCCGGGATTAATGAGGTGTGGCGACTGCTCATGCAGGTGAAGGAGTCGGGCGAGGCTACGCCGCTCGCCGAGTACATCGACCGCATGACCGAGGACACCGACGGCATCGGTTGGGGCGCGATGTTCGGGCGACCCTCGACCGACTACGTGCGTGAGACGGAAGAGAAGTTCCTTCCGCAGGACTCCCAGCGCGACTACGAAAATAACCTTCACGCAGGAGAACGGAGCTACTAATGAGCGAACAGCTTGATTTCAATGGACGGGTGGCGATCGTTACCGGCGCAGGGCAGGGGATGGGGCGCGAGCATGCCAAAATGCTGGCCTCCCGCGGGGCGCGCGTCGTCGTCAACGACCTCAACGCGGCCAATGCTGCCGACGCGGTGGCCGAGATCAACGAGGCTGGCGGCACCGCGGTGGCTGACGCCCATAACGTCGTCACCGGATCGTCCGACATCGTCCAGGCGGCGCTCGATGCGTTCGGGCAGCTGGACATCGTCGTCAACAACGCCGGCATCAACGCCTTCGGCCGCTTCTGGGAGATGGACTCCGACACGTGGTGGCGCATCTTCGACGTCGCAGTGAAGGGCGTCGTCGGGGTCTCGCGCGCCGCGATGCCGCACCTCATCGCCTCGGGCAGCGGCCGCCTGATCAACATCTCGTCGAACGGGGTCATGGGAGTGCCGACCGACACAGCCTACAACGCTGCGAAGGCAGCGATCTGGGGACTGAGCATCAGCCTCGCGGCCGAGGCGCGGGAGGTCGGGGTGCAGGTCTCCACGCTGATGCCGGTTGCGTTGACGCCGATGACCGAGGACGCGTTCCCTAACCCGGTCATCCAAGACGCCATGCGCACGACGGTTCCGCCCAGCGCTGTATCTGCCTTCGTGACGTGGCTGGCTCACCAAGACACCACAGTTTACGGCGAGACGTTCGAGATCGCCGGGGTAGCGGCAGGCCGCGTGACCATTGCCGGCATGCCGCGAATGAAGGTCGAGGTGCCGACGCCAGAGGCCTGGGCCGACAGCGGGGATGCGCTTATGAAGGACGGCGAACTGCGTCAGTTCCGCAATGCGAGCGAGTCGTTCCGCGACCAGATGGTGTACCTGGCGCCCGAGCTCGACGCGGTGCTCCCCGCCGACGCAGCGGACGTGTCGAGGTGACCGCGATGTCTGTGGCAGAGAAGGAAGGACTAGTCATGATTCAGAACAGGCTGTGCGGTTTCGATGACGATCCGATGATCGTGCGTCAAACGTTCGCGCAGTTCCCCTCGGGCGTCGCGGCACTGGCAGCCGATATCGACGGCGTGAAGCACGCGCTCGTCGCATCCTCCTTTATGGTCGGTGTGTCCCTGGAACCGTGCCTCGTCGCGGTCGCGGTGCAGAAGACGTCCGAGACGTGGGACCACATTTCGAAGGCCAGCCGCCTCGGCGTCTCGATCTTCGGGAAGGGGCAGGGCGGGCTCACTCGACAGCTCGCCAGCAAGAATCGCGCGGCGCGGTTTGAGCAGGTCGCGGTCGAGGCCAGCGACGACGGAGCTGTCTTCATCGACGGGGCGGCACTGTGGCTCGACTGCTCGATCTCCTCGGTCTCGGAAGCCGGCGATCACTGGATGGTACTGCTCGAAGCGCACCGGCTCGGTGCCGGTGAGAACGAGCCGCTCGTCTGGCACGGTTCAACGTTCCGCGAGCTCGCGGATCTTCCGGCCGCCGACGCCGCGTAACGGAATCGATCCCATCAACTACGCGCCGCATTGTCGGTGCACCGGAAGAAAGAGGTCCCAATGGGACGCTTGGACAACAGGGTCGCGATCATCACGGGCGCAGCAGTCGGGATGGGTGCCGAGCACGCGCGCCTGTTCGTCGAGGAGGGCGCGAAGGTCGTCATCACCGACCTCAACGAGACAGACGGCGCAGTGCTCGCGGAGGAACTTGGCGAGAACGCGTTCTTCGTGAGTCACAACGTCGCCGATGCCGACTCGTGGACAGCTGTCATGGCCGCGGCTGTCGAGAAGTTCGGTCCCGTCACGGTGCTCGTGAACAACGCCGGGCTCTCGGGGCCCAACGCGTTCACAGCGGACCTCGACCCGGAGACGTTCAGCAAGGTCGTCGCGGTCGATCAGACCGGGGTGTTCCTGGGAATGCGCGCCGTGCTGCCCGGCATGATCGAGGCCGGTGGCGGCTCGATCGTCAACATCTCGTCGGCAGCGGCGATGGCCCACCTGCCGGGGACGCCCAACGTGGCCTACACGGGTGCAAAGGCCGCCGTCCGGGGCATGACCAAGGCCACCGCGATCGAGTATGGGCCGCACAATGTCCGCGTCAACTCGGTTCACCCGGGCGCGATCCTCACCCCGATGGCGAAGAATCTGAACGACGCCGAGACGCTGGACGAGATCGCTCAGACGCTCCCGATCCGCCGGTTCGCCGATCCGCGGGAGGTCTCGTACGCGGTGCTGTTCCTCGCATCCGACGAGGCTTCCTACATGACCGGCAGCGAACTCGTCGTCGACGGCGGACGCCTGGCCGAGTAAGAGAGCTCGCGCGTTCGCGGGTGTGGCTCCGCCCTTCTCACTCAAGAAAAGGGCGGAGCACACTTGCGAAAGTGTGAGTGGCCTCGACCGCTCAGGCGTCGGTCGCGATCGGTAATGCGAAGGGGCAGCCTTGTACCCTCGGCCGACCGAACGCCTGCCGGTTTACCGCCAAAACAGCGTTCCCAGTGTGAGGAGAGGAAATGAGCACGATCATCCGATCTCTTGGCGTCAGGTGTTCCTCTGACGCTGCAAGTAGCATCCCTGCGGCCCGCGTCGTCATCGCTGCCGTGGTCGAGTGGCGGGGCAGGATTGCCTTGTTCAGAAGGAGTCGTCAGATCGGCCATGACAGTGGCCTTTGGCACTGCATCACGGGGTTTGTGGAAGCCTGTGCAACACCCGAACAGCAGGCTCTTGAAGAGTTATTTGAAGAAACGGGGCTGCAGGCCAAAGACCTCCTTGACCTCCGGCAGGGACCGGTTCTGGTGGTCGCCGATGGCTCGGGAACTCCCTGGCTGGTTCACACCTTTACTGCCCTGACATCCCGCCGGCGGTTAAGAACCAACTGGGAACACGACTCTTACCGGTGGACTGCCCCGCACAAGGCAAAGCGCTTTACTAATCGGGTCATCTGGCTGGACGAAGTGCTCGCCGCAACCGGCCATTGCCCCGCTACCGTCCCGGAACCACAGCCACGGACCAACATAAAACAGCTAGATCTGCGAGTGAGTCAATGAAAGCCATTACCGAAGTGAGCGCCTCTTCCGTCGGTAGTCACCAACTGCCGGGCGCCGTCGTTGTGCCTCAAATCGGCGCCGCCGTCCGGCTTGAAGGCGTAGTTGAGCATGGTGATGCCCGCGGCCGGGAGCTTGGTTATCCCACGGCCAACATCTCCGTGCCGAACGCGAAGATTCGGGACGGTGTCTGGGCGGGCACTGTCTGCCTTGGGCCGGAAGGGCTGGGCGAGACATATGCTGCCGCTGTCTCGGTGGGGCGCCGCCCGACGTATTACCGCAAAGGAACGCGCCTGCTGGAAGCTCACCTTCTGGACTACACCGGTGACTTGTACGGTCGCATCGTTATGGTGAGTCTGCACGTTTATATACGCCCCCAGCGCAGATTCCACGGAACCGATGAACTGGTAACCCAGATCAGGCACGACGTGGCCAGGGCGCGTTCCTGGGCCATGCGTACTGACGAGGAATTTTGGTCGTGAGAGATCACAGGCGACAATCCGACGGCGCCGCATCGGACCGACGATTCACAGCCGCACCTCTGCCCCTCCGGCAGTGGCGGCTGCCGGCCCAAACGGGCGCAGCCGCTGCTGCCCAAGCCCCCGTAAGTCACTTGACACTCAACCGCGCAACGCCCAGCAAACACGGCGCATGGAGCCTGCTGATCAACGCTCTGGTGGAAATCCGACACGACGGCCAAGTCATCAGAACCGGCTTCGTCGAAGACGCCATGCCCGACTCCTCCATACTCTGGATCGCCGCGGACGCCAACGGCCCCCGCCAAATGTTTGAAGCGTCCCAGGGACATCAGGTGTGGGTCACGCCCCAGGAACTGCCCGACGGCCTCCGCTACCGGATGACTAAGAACCAGATCTTCAGAGCCGCATCCACGCGCAACGCATAAGCAACCAACCAACCCAGACAGCTGAACCTTCAACAGGCAACTGTGCCGGTGAATTCCAAGGATTCTGAAGATATCCGAAAGCGCGCCAGCACCTCCGTCAGAACTCTCATGGGTTGGTGCTTCCGTTTGCTTCCCGGGGGAGGAGAGGGATCCTGTGCCCGCCCAATTCCGACTGCGAAACCGATAAATTACGTGGGGTGCCGGAAGGTTTTGCGTTGATTGTAGTTCCCGTTGTTCGCGCCGATAATCGACGTTATGACAACCGTGGTCTGACTTGAGACCTTCTCTCGCGGTGCCTAAGCAAATGGTCCGGTCTCAGCGTCGATGCCGGTGAGGGTCTCTCGGATGTCCTCGCTGTGCTGCTCGTGCGTCATTCGGTGGCCGGGCCTCAGTGTGGCGCGCGATTTGAGTGAATAAGCGGTGGAGGCTGGCCGCGCTGAAGGGTAAGGCGCGGCGGGAGGTGCCGCGGATCCACCCGCACGAACTGGTGATCAGGGCGTCAACAGGCCCACCGTCGTCGTAAATCAGGGCCGCCGGGCTTTCGGCGTCCAGTCAGGAGGCGCGGGCCAGTTGGCGGATCTTGATCCAGCGCCCTGCGAGGCGGCGGTACGCGGCAGCGGCGCCGGTCATGTCTCCGTCGGCCAGCGACTCGATGCCGGCGTGGACGTCCGACGGCGATTCGTCCGGGTAGACCAGTTCAGCCACGCGGCCATAGTCCAGCTCCACAATGGCGTCGGCCGTGAAGGTCTCCAGCCACTCGATCAGCTCGGTCAATTCTTCCAGCAGATCCAGCCCCGGGGCGGCCACGGCCAGCGAGGCCGCCGCGTAACGGGCGCGGTCGATGCATTGCGGCACCGGGGCGGCCAGGCGGACGGTCTGCAGCGTGTGGTCCGTCTCCACCCTTTCGGTGTGGTCGTCCTCGCGGAACAGCACGAACCAGCCGAACGGAATGCCCCAGGTGGAACTGCGCGTGTGCAGCTTGGCCAGCGATTCCACAAAGTTGTCTGGATCCAGCCGCGACTGCTGGGCGTCGCGCGCGGCCTCCGGCACCAGCAGCCCCAGCAGCGGATCCCGCAGACTGCTGGAGAGCGATTCGGCGGCCAAGGTACTGCGGACGGCCAGCTGGTTGGGACAGTACCGCGGGGCGGTGATGCCATCCGCCGTCGGGTAATGCAATACCCGGATCAGGTCCTCGCTGGTATGCGGGAACGGATCGGACACCGTGCGCGTGATCCGGCGCAGCGAGTCACCGCGGTCCAAGTTCTCCGTCACGTCCCGACCGCGGCCGCGCTGGCTCATGATGAGCAGCTGCTGGTCGTCGTCGAACACGTCGAGTGGTTCGAAGACCCGCAGGTAGGAGACGTACGGAAACTTCATCTCAATCCAGCTCCGCAATGACCGGTGCGTGGTCCGAGGCGCCCTTGCCCTTGCGCTCCTCGCGGTCGATCATCGCACCACTGACGCGGGCGGCCAGCGCCGGGGAGGCCAGGATGAAGTCGATGCGCATGCCCTCCTTCTTGGGGAAGCGCAGCTGAGTGTAATCCCAGTAGGTGTAGACGCCGGGACCGGGCGTGTGCGGCCGGACCACGTCCACGAATCCGGCCTCCTCGAAGGCGCGGAAAGCGGAGCGCTCCGGCTCGGTGACGTGCGTGGCGTTTTGGGCGCGGAACCATTCGATGTCCCAGACGTCGTCGTCCGTGGGGGCGATGTTCCAGTCACCCATCAGGGCGAGGTTCAGGGTGGGGTCAGCCTGAACCCAGCTGGCGGCTTCTTCTTTCAAGGCCTTCAGCCAGTTCAGCTTGTAGGGCATGTGGGGATCGTTGACTGCCCGGCCGTTGGGAACATACAGGCTCCAAACCCGCACGCCGCCGCACGTTGCGCCGATGGCGCGGGCCTCGGCTGCGGTGATCTCTTCCGTCTTGCCGAAGTGCGGCTGGCCGGGAAAGGTCCGTTCCACGTCATCCAGGCCCACGCGGGAGGCGATGGCCACGCCGTTCCACTGGTTCAGGCCGAAGTGCGCCACTTCGTAGCCGTTCTTCTCGAACAGGTCCCACGGGAAGTTCTCATCCTTGGCCTTGGTCTCCTGGATGGCCAGGACATCCACGTCGGAGCGCTGCAGCCAGGCCTCAACGCGGTCGGCGCGGGCACGGATCGAGTTCACATTCCAGGTAGCAATCTTCACAACAGCTAGGTTACCCAAACGGGGCATGCATCGCTCCCCGTCCGGGCGAAACGGGCTGCGCCGAGCTTAAACCACGCAGAGGACCCTGCGGCTGGCTTGGGCCGGGGGTATGTTGGAGACATGTTCGCCGATAAGCCGCAGTCACTCGCAGATCCGAACGAACAGCAGCAGAGGAAAGCCATGCTGCAAACCGAGCCGGCCATTCAAGAACTTGAAGAATGGCGGGAAGGGTTTGCCAAGACACGGACCGAACCCGTACCGCATTTTGACCCGGCGGATGCCGGTTCCGCGGCACGGGTGCTCTTCTTGCTCGACAGCCCCGGAAGCAACGCCGTCACCGCCGAGGGGCTGGGATTCGTCTCAGTCGACAACCCGGACCAGGCCGCCGAACGGTGCTGGAACGAACGGAACGAGGCGGAGCTTCACGACGGAATCCTCCAGTGGAACACGGTTCCCTTTTTCCTGGACGGTGCCGAGCCGACACCGGTCCAGACCATCGCCGGGGTCAAGGCGCTCAAGTCGGTCATGAGGCTGCTGCCTCGCCTCGAAGTGGTGGTGCTGTGCGGGACCTTCACCAAGGCCCAGTGGGCCAAGCACATGGGTGCGTTCACCCGGCCCACTGTCATCAAGGCGCCCAGCCCCGGCGGCAAGGCCTTGATCAGCAAGAAAAACCAAGAAGACTTCCGCAAGGCAGTGAGGCGGGCGAAGGGCCTGGTCGGCTGAGCGTCAGCTCCGCCACCACTTGTCCAGGATGGTCACCGGGGTGGTGCGCTTGTGCCTGGTCAGCAGGTAGCGCTGCTCGATCTTCTCGGCGACCTCATCGGGGACCGTACCGCCCTCTAGGTATTCGTCGATGTGGTCGTAGCTGATGCCCAGTTCGTCTTCATCCGTGCGGCCTGGCCTGTCATCCAGCAGGTCCGCCGTCGGCACTTTGTGCGCCACCTGGTCACTGGCGCCCAAGTGTTCCAGGAGTTGGCGGTTCTGCCGCTTGTTCAGCCCAAAGAGCGGCAGCACGTCGGCGGCACCGTCGCCGAACTTCGTGAAGAAGCCGGTCACCGACTCTGCGCCGTGGTCGGTGCCCAGCACCAAGTAGTTGTGCTGTCCGGCCAGCGCGTACTGGGCCATCATCCGGGCGCGGGCCTTGATGTTGCCCTTGTTGAAGTCAGTGATCTCCTCGCCGGTGGTCGCCGTGAACTCGGACTGGAAACCCTCAACGGCCGACTTGATGTTGAACGTCCATGACGTCGTCGGCTTGATGAAGTCCATCGCGGCCTGGGCGTCGTCTTCGTCATGCTGGACGCCGTAGGGCAGACGTACGGCCACGAAGGTGGCGTCGACACCCTCGGCCTTGAGCTCGTCCACGGCCAGTTGGGCGAGCTTGCCGGCGAGGCTGGAGTCGATCCCGCCGCTGATGCCCAGCACGAAGCCCTTGGTGCGGCTGCTCTTGAGGTAGTCCTTGAGGAATCCGACGCGCCGGGCGACTTCCTGCGCCGGGTCGATGGAGGGCTGGACGCCCAGTTCGTCGATGATCGTGGCCTGAAGTTCACGCATGACCACAGCCTACTGGAGGACCGCGGCCGGGTGTCCACGTTTTGGCGGGCACATGAGCATTTCCGCAGGTCAGGGGCTCGCGTCGCGTCAGAACGTGGACAGTTGGCGCTGAACGTGGACAGTTGTGGCGGCACTGGCCCGGCCCCGCGGGCGGCCCCAGCCTCGGCCCCGACCCCGCCCGGCGCAGACCCGCGGGCCCGCCCCCGCACGGCCTCGGCCCCGACCCCGCCCGGCGCAGACCCGCGGGCCCGCCCCCGCACCCAGCCCCGCCCTACTGCTTGAACGCGGCGTCGAAAGAGACCGACGGCGGCTCGAAGTCGAATCGCTTCAGGAACTCCAGCGCTTCCGGGGCCCCCTGCAGCCGGTCCATCCCGGCGTCCTCCCACTCCACCGAGATCGGCCCGTCGTAACCGATCGCCACCAGCGCCCGAAAACTGGCCTCCCACGGCACGTCGCCCCGCCCGGTGGAGACGAAGTCCCAGCCGCGCCGCGGGTCGCCCCACGGCAGGTGCGAGCCAAGCCGGGTGTTGCGCCCGGTGATCCGCAGCTTCGTGTCCTTGCAGTCCACGTGGTAGATCCGGTCCTTGAAATCCCAGATCAGCGAGACCGGGTCGATGTCCTGCCACATCATGTGGCTCGGATCCCAGTTGATCCCGAACGCCTCCCGGTGTCCCACGGCCTCCAGCGCCCGCACCGTGGACCAGTAGTCATAGGCGATCTCGGACGGGTGGATCTCGTGCGCGAACCGCACGCCGCATTCGTCGAACACGTTTAAAATCGGGTTCCAGCGGTCGGCGAAGTCCTGGTAGCCGGCCTCGATCACGTGGGCCGGCACCGGCGGAAACATCGCCACGTATTGCCAGATAGAGGACCCGGTGAACCCGACCACCGTCTTCACCCCGAGCCGCTGCGCCAGTCGCGCGGTGTGCATCATCTCCTCCGCCGCCCGCGTCCGCACTCCCTCCGGATCGCCGTCGCCCCAGACGCGCTCGCCGACGATCGCCTGGTGCCTGAAGTCGATCGGGTCGTCGCAGACCGCCTGCCCCTTCAGGTGGTTGGAGATGGCCCAGACCTTCAATCCGTGGCGCTCCAGGATGCCCAGCCGGTCGGCGATGTAGTCGTCGTCGTCCCAGCGCCACGCGTCCAGATGGTCGCCGGACACCGCGATTTCCAGGCCGTCGTAGCCCCAGCCGGCGGCCAGTTCCGCCACCTTCTCGAAGGGCAGGTCCGCCCACTGGCCGGTGAACAGGGTGAAGTTACGGGGCATCGGTTGCTCCTGTCGCTGAAAGGTCGTGGCGGGTGCCGGGTTCGGCGAGGACGACGGCGGTGCCCTCCTGCGCGGCGCTGCGCACCATGGCGTCCAGCACCTTTTGCACCGCCAGGCCGTCCTCGAAACTGGGGCTGGGTGCCGAGCCGGTGGCAACGGCGGTCAGGAAATCCGCGGCCTGGCTGGTAAACGTGTGGTCCCAGCCGAGCACGTGCCCGGGCGGCCACCAGGCCTGCAGGTAGGGGTGCGACTGTTCGGTGACCAGGATCCTCGCCGCACCGGCCAGCCCTGGCGGGGCACCGGCGTCGTAATAGTAGAGCTCATTCAGCCGCTCCAGGTCGAAGCTGAGGTGCCCGCCCGATCCGTACACCTCTATCCGCAGCGCGTTCTTGCGGCCGGTGGCCATCCGGGTGACCTCCAGGCTGGCCACCGCGCCGGAATCCAGCCGCAGCGTGGCCCAGGCGGCGTCGTCCACCGTCACCGGTTCCGGCCCGTCCGGACCCTGCCGGGTGTCCACGAAGGTGTTGAGCGTTGCGGACACGGAGGTGACCCGCGCGCCGAGCAGGAAGTGGATCTGGTCCACCGCGTGCGAGGCCAGGTCACCGAGCGCCCCGGAGCCGGCGGACTCACGGCGCAGCCGCCAGGTCATCGGCGTGGCATCGTCGGCCAGCCAGTCCTGCAAATAGGCGATCCGCACCTGCCGAACGGTGCCCATCCTGCCCTCGGCGATCAGCTGCCGGGCCAGGGCCAGCGCCGGAACCCGACGGTAGTTGAAGCCGACCATCGCCTGCACACCGGCGGCCCGGGCGGTGCGGGCGGCGGCCGCCATGAGCTCGGCCTCGGCCACGGAGTTGGCCAGCGGCTTCTCCACGATCACGTGCTTACCGGCCTCCAGCGCGGCCACGGCCAGCTCAGCATGCAAGTGTCCCGGAGTGCAGATGTCCACTATCTGCACATCGTCGCGCGTCAGGACGGCACGCCAATCGGTGGAGCCCTCGGCCCAGCCGTAGCGGGCGGCGTCCGCGGCCACGCCGTGCGGGTCCCGGCCGGCCAGGACCCGCTGCGTCACCGCGGGCCCGCCGGGATAGAAGGCGGAGACGTTGCGCCAGGCATTCGAGTGCGCCTTGCCCATGAAGGCGTGCCCCAGCACTGCCACGCCCAGCGGCGGCCCGTCCGGATTGGCGGTCATTGTCTTCTCCTTCGTGCTCGTCGTCTGTAGTGCGGCCCGGTCTGTGCTGCGGCGGAACCAGCGGCTGAAAGGCCCGCGCCGCCGCGGTTAGATGCTGCGCAGGAACGCCAGCCCGTCCTCGGCCAGCCGATCCTGGCTCGGTGCCAGCGGCCGCCAGATCGATGCGGCCGTGGCGATGGCGGCGTTGTCCGCGGTGAAGCTCTCAATGTTCAGTGGGCCGGCATAGCCCACCTCGTCCAGCGCCGCGACCAGCGCCGGCCAGTCGGTCTGGTCGCCGCCCGGGGCTCCGCGGTCGTTGCCGCAGACCTGCAGGTGGACCAAGTGCTCTCCGGCGGCGCGGATGGCCGCGGAACTGGAACGCTCTTCGATGTTCAGGTGGTAGCTGTCCAGCGCCAGCCCCACGCCGTGCCCGAGCAGCGGTTCCAGCGCCTCAAGCGCCTGCTCCACGGTGTTGATCAGCGAGGTCTCGTACCGGTTCAGCGGCTCGATCCCCAGCACGACGCCGGCCGCTTCGGCCCGGGCGGCCAGCGGTGCCAGATTCGCGCGCAGCTGGCGGTACGCCTCGGCCCGGTCGTCGGCGTCCATTCGCCAGACCCGTCCCGTGCTCGAGTAGAACGGGCCGCACACGGCCGGGGCGCCGAGCTCGTGCGCCAGGTCGATGCAGGCGGCCAGATAGTCCTGCGTAGCCTGCACCGAACCGGCCTCGGCTAGGACAAGGTCGCGGCCCGGTGCCATGGCTCCCACCAGGTAGGGCTTCAGGGCGGTGGCCGCCAGGGCGTCCCGGGCGGTGCCGGCGGTGAAGTCGCCGGGGTTCTCCAACGGCAGTTCCACCGCGTCGAACCCCATCCCGGCGATTTTCGCCAGCAGCTGCGGCAGCACGGCGTCGGTCAGCGGGGACTGCCACACCCAGGTGTTGACCCCGATCGGCCGGTCCATCGTGTACCTCCCTCTGCGGTCATCACTGCCGTGCGAGTTGCCGCTGGTGCCGTGCTCCATCCGCCCGACCAGGGGCCCGGGCGGGAACAACGTGTCCGGCCGGGTCCCCACACCCGGCCGGACACGCCTGCCTTACGGAATCTGGCGCTTCTGCCAGACCTCCGGGTAGCCCGGCAGGTCCTCGCCGCCGAACTTCGCGTAGTGGCCGTCCGGCATGCCGTCATTGCGCTTCAGCCAGTCGTCCAGCTCCTCGGCCGGGATCGGCTTCTGCGGCAGCACCCACTCGGCCGGAACCTCCTCGCCGGCGAAGATCTTCTGCACCGCCAGCAGCGGGGTGCGCCACTGGAAGTTGGAGTAAACGGGAGCCAGCGCGTCGATGCCGGTGTCCTTCCACTTGCGCAGGAAGCTCAGCTCGTCCTCGCCGGTCATCACCGGCAGGTCCTTGCCCGCGTCCTCGAAGGCCTCGATTGCTGCCACCGCGCCGTCGCCGGCATCCATCCAGACACCCTGCACGTCGCCGGTGGCCAACGCGTCGGAGATGATCTTCTTGATCTCGGTCGGATCAGCGCCGGTGAAGTAGTCGGTGGCCTCGATCCCCTTCTCCTTGAAGATCTTCTCCGCCGCCGCCCAGCGCTGCTCCAGCACGTCCACACCGGGCAGGATGCGCAGTGCCACCACCTTGTCGCCTTGCTTCAGCCGGTCGGTGAGGAAATTGGCGCTGTCGATGCCCCACGCGAAACCGCCGATCGGGTGGATGAACGTGGTGGCGCAGTCGGTCTCCACGCCGCGGTCGAACACCACTACCGGCTTCCCGGTCTTGCAGGCCCGTTCGACCGCCGGCGTCAGCGCCGCCGTCGCATTCGGTGAAATGACGAAGGCGTCGCACTTGCCTTCGCTGATGAAGTAGTCGATGTCCGCAATCTGGGTGTCGGAGTCGTCCTGCGCGTCGCGGGTCTCCATCTCGGAGATCACGCCCTTGTCCTGGAGCACTTTCAACTGCTGGTTCATGGTGATCCAGCCGGTCTGCCGCCATGGGTTGGAGATGGACGCGTTGGCGAAGCAGACCTTCTTGGCACCCTTGGAAGCGAAGTCGGAGGTATCGGTCATGTCGCCAGCGATGTACTGCAGCCACGGCTGTTTGGCGTCGCCTTGGAAGTCTGCGGTGCGCTGTTCGAATTGCTCGTCATAGAGCGCCTGATTGAACCACTCCTGGGAAGCCTCGGTGGATTCCGCCGGTGATGGCGCGCCGCCGGGGCCGCCGGTGTCTTCGGTGATCGATTGATCGGTGGTGCAGGCCGTCATGGCCAGTAACGAGACGGCCGCTGTGAGCGCGACCGCGGTACTAAGACGTTTCCTCGTCATGTCAGTTCCCTCCCTTGTCGGTGCCCTCAGCGGGCTCTGGTGCCGCAGTGATTCGTTGTTGTTCGGATTGCGCGGCCGCAGAGCCTCCGCGGCGCTTGCGTTGCCAGGACTGCGCGGCGGCAGCTACGGCGACGATGATGATGGCGCCCTGCACGGTGGGCCGCCAGGTGGACGCCACGCCCATGAAATTCAGCAGCGTGAACAGCAACTCCAGCGCAAAGGCACCGGCGGCGGCGGAAAGCACCCAGCCGCGCCCACCGCCCAGCACCACCCCTCCCAGTACGACGGCGGTGATCGCCGTGAACTCGTAGCCCCGCCCCACTGACGGGTGGACTCCGGCGTAACCCACCAGCAGGATTCCGGAGACGGTGGCGGCGAGCGAGGAGAGCATGAAGGCGCGGGTGCGCACCCACCAGACCCGGGCGCCGGTCAGCGCGGCGGCGGCGTCGTTGTCGCCCACGGCGAGCAGCGTGCGGCCGTAGGGCCGGCGCATCAACCAGAAGGCCAGCACTGCGGCCACGGCCAGAATCAACACCGGATACGGGATGATCCCGAACACCGGGACGTCCTTAATGCCGCCGCGGCCGATCTGCCGGAAACTGTCCGCCGGATTGCCTTGGGCGGCGCCGCCGGTCCAGTACAACACCAGACCCAGCAGGGCCAGCATCATGCCCAGCGTGACGATGAAACTGGGCACCCGCAGCAAGGTGGTGATCAAGCCGTTGATCAAGCCGATGACCGCGCCGAGGACGAACATCAGCACCAGCACCGGGACGACCTTGGAGTCGTCGTCGCGGATCAAGTTGCCCGCCACGATGACCTGCATGGTGACGACGGAACCCATCGACAGGTCGAATTCACCGGAGACGATCACGAAGTATTGCCCGATCGCCGCGATCGCAATCGGGGCGGTGCGGCCAATGAAGCGGATGAGGGATTCGGGCTCGCCGAACGACGGGTTCTGGATGATGATAGCCACCAGCAGCGCCAGCAGCAGGACGAAGACGCCGCCGCCGGGCGTCCGCAGGCCGCGCAGGAACCGTTCGCCGCGGCTGGCCCGGTTCTGCTGCAGGACGGCGCGGCCGGCCGCCGGGTCCAGGATCGTACTCATGGCTGGATCTCCTGTTGGTGCCCGCCGTGCCCGAAGCGCGGGGGCCGGGTGACGATGGTGCGGCGGGCGTAGACGGCGACGGCGACCACGATCACCACGCCCCGGACCACGTCCTTGAGGAACGGGTTGATCTGCAGCACGGACATGATGTTGTCCAGCATCGCGAAGATCAACACCCCGCCCAGTGTGCCGACGACCGAACCCTTGCCGCCGGCCAGCAGGGTTCCGCCCAGCACGACGGCGGCGATCGACAGCAGGTCGTAGCCGCCTTGCGAACCGACCGTTGGGCTGCCGACGCCCAGCCGGCTGGCCAGCAGCAGGCCGGCCATGCCGGCCAGGACCGAGCAGGTCACGTGGGCGGTGATCACGGCGCCGGGGACCCGGACGCCGGACATGCGGGCCACCTCCCGGTCGCCGCCCACCGCATAAATGTGGTGGCCGATCCGCGTGCGGTGCAGCATCAGCAGCACCAGCGCGGCGCAGGCAAGCATGATCAGCGTGGAGATCGGCACCGGCCCCAGGCCGGTGGCGCCGATCAGCCGGAAGGAGAACGGGGTCTGGCCGAAACTGCCCTTGAAGTTGGTGCCCAGATAGCCGCTGATAATCAGGCCCATGCCCAGCGTGGCAATGAAGCCGTGCACCTTGAGGCCTGCGACTATCAGGCCGTTGGCCAAGCCGATCACCGCCGAGACCCCGAGTGTCAGGGCCACGGCGGCCGGCACGTTCCCGCTCTGGTTGGCCATGACGCCGGCGCCGATCAGGCTGGCCAGGCTGGTCACATAAGATACGGAAAGATCGAGGCTGCCGACCAGGATCACCAGGGTTTGGCCGATGGCGATGAAGCCCAGCACGCTGGTGCCGGTCAGGATGGCGGAGATGTTGCCCGGGCTGAAGAAGTTGCGGCCGGTGGTGGCCACCAGAATGCTGCCGGCGATCAGGACCAGCAGCGCCACCAGATAGACGATCTGGGTGGAGCTCAGCCTGGCGAAAAAACCGCCGGCCTGTGCTGATGGTTTGGCCCGGGTTGCGGAGCTCGTCGTCGTCATGCCGTGCCTCCGGTCGTGCTGCCATCTTCCGGAACGCGGGGCCAGCCGTCGGGCCGGCCTTCGCTCAGTTGCGCGGCGCCGTCGGGCTGGCCGCCGCTCGGGGGCGCCGCGCCGTCGGGCTGGACGCCGCCCGGGTGCGCGGCGCCGTCGGGCTGGGGGTCTAGGAGGTGCCCGCCCTCGGACGCCGGGCCGGGAACCCTGGCGCCGGTGGCCAGCCGCAGGATGTCCTCCTCGGTGGCACCGGCGGGGAGTTCACCGGCGAGTTGCCCGTCGCGCATCACCAGGATCCGGTCGGACATGCCGATCACCTCCGGCAGCTCGCTGGAAACCATCAGTACGCCCTTCCCCTCGGCTGCAAGCTGGCGCATCAGCCGGTACACCGCGACCTTGGCGCCGACGTCGATGCCCCGGGTTGGTTCGTCCAGCAGCACCACCCGCGGGGAGACTGCCAACCACTTGGCCAGCACGATCTTCTGCTGGTTGCCGCCGGAGAGGTACTGCACCTCCTGGTCCAAATCCCTGGCGACCACCTCCAAGGTGCTGAATGAACCGGCGACTTCGCGGCGCACGGTGGAGGTTCGGCCGGGGAACACGGCGCGGACCACGCCCAGCGCGTTGTCCAGCAGCGACTGGTTCAGGCTCAGGCCCTGCGCCTTGCGGTCCTCGGTAATCAGCGCGATGCCGTGCCGGACCGCCTGGCGCGGAGAGTGTGGACGCACCGGCCGGCCGTCCAACTGCATGGTGCCGCGGTTGAACGGTGCGGCGCCGAAGACCGCGTGCAGCAATTCCGTGCGGCCGGACCCCTGGAGTCCGGCGACTCCGACGATCTCGCCGGGCATCAGCCGCAGGCCGATGCCGTCGAGCTGGTCGTTGCCGGCGTCGTCCAGTTCCAGCAACGGGGTGGGGGGCGTCGCCTCGCCGGGGGCGGCCGCCGGGCTTTCCGCCGCGGGCTCGGCCGGGAGCTTGTCCGGGAAGTAGGCGGAGATGGGCCGGCCCACCATCATTCGGACCAGCGACGCGTCGTCGAGTTCGGCGGCGGGCTTGGTATCTACGATCCGCCCGTCCTTGAGCACGGTGATGCTCTGGCAAAGGTCGAAGATTTCGCGCAGCCGGTGCGAGACGTAGAGGATTCCGGTTCCGCGTTCGGCCAGGCGCTGCACGATGCCGTACAACAGGGAGACTTCCGGACCGGACAAGGCGGCGGTCGGCTCGTCCATGGAGATGATCCGGGCGTCGTAGCTGACCGCCTTGGCGATCTCCACGATCTGTTGCTCGGCCACGGACAGCGACCGCGCCAGCGAGGTGGGACGGATGAACCCGATGCCCAGGGAATCCAGCAGGTCGGCGGTGGCCGCGTTCATCTTCGCCCGGCTGACGAACAGGCCTTTGCGGGGTTCGCGGCCCAGATAGATGTTCTCTGCCACCGTGCGGTCGGGCAGCAGGTTGAATTCTTGGAACACCGTGGACAGGCCGGCTTCGTGTGCCTGAGTGGGGTGGCTGAACTGCACGCTCTCGCCGCGCAGCAGCACCGTTCCCGAGTCCCGCTGGTAAACCCCTGCCAGGATCTTCATCAGGGTGGACTTTCCGGCGCCGTTTTCCCCCACGACGCCGTGGACCTCGCCCGGGTGCAGCGTTAGCGCCGCATCCTGCAGCACCGGGTTCCCAAAGAAACTCTTCGTCAGCCCGCGCACCTCGAGCACAGGCTGATCCCGCTCCGGGCCGATTCCGGCCGCATCGTTGCTGGCAGTACGCTCCACGCACCCTACTGTGGCACGCATCACACACTTTTGTCGATAGTCCAACATAAGTTGTTGAAAGGTCTTTTTTAGTCGGCATAGAGACAAACGGAAGTGGGGCATGCTCTACTGAAAGTGTGTTGAAGTCCGACGTCGCCCCGCAGCGCCTGGCAGTGCAGCCGGCCGCTGGAGCCAGCGAGGTATTCCAGCTGCTCCGTGACGGCCAGCCCCGCACCCGCGCCGAGCTGGCGCAGCTGACCGGCCTGGCCCGGTCCACGGTGACCGCCCGCGTGGATGCGCTGATGCGGGTGGGGCTGATCGCGCCCGTCGGCGGAGCGACCTCGACCGGCGGTAGGCCGCCGTCGTTGTTTGCACTCAATCCGGCCGCGCGGCTGGTGGTCGGAGCCGACCTCGGAGCCACGCACGCGCTGGTGGTCGTGGCAGACCTCTCTGGCGCGGTGCTGGCCGAAGAGCGCGCCGAGCTGAGCATCGCCAGCGGTCCGGACAGCGTGCTGGGCTGGCTCTGCGATGCGGTGGCGCGGCTGCTGCAGCACGCCGGCCGGAGCGCGGCGGATCTGGGCGCGATTGGCATCGGGCTGCCCGGGCCGGTAGAGCATGACACGGGCCGGCCGATCAATCCGCCGATCATGCCCGGCTGGGACCGCGTGGACGTTCCCGGGCTGGTGCAGCAACACTTCGAGGTGCCGGTACTGGTGGACAACGACGTCAACATCATGGCGCTGGGCGAGCAGGCGATGGCCTGGCCGGACACCGCCGACCTGATGCTGATCAAGGTGGCCACCGGGATTGGCGCCGGCATCATTTCCTCGGGCCAACTGCAGCGCGGCGCGCAGGGCACCGCCGGGGACCTGGGGCATGTGCGGGTGCCGCGCGGCGACGGCGTGGCCTGCCGCTGCGGGAACACCGGCTGTCTGGAGGCGCTGGCGGGCGGGCCGGCGTTGGCCGCGGCATTATCGGCCGAGGGGAAGAAGGCCAGCAGCAGCCAGGACGTGATCGACTTGGTGCGGTCGGGCGACCTGCAGGCGATTCAGGCGGTGCGCCAGGCCGGGCGGGACATCGGCGACGTGCTGGCCACCTGCGTGAACCTGGTCAATCCGTCCGTGATCGTGATTGGCGGCCGGCTGGCGCAGGCCGGCGAGCACCTGCTGGCCGGCATCCGCGAAGTGGTCTACCGGCGCTCGCTGCCGCTGGCCACCGAGCACCTGCGGATTGCCCCGTCGGTGGCCGGGCAGCGGGCGGGCGTGCTGGGGGCCGTGTCGCTGGCGATCGGGCATGTGCTCTCGCCCGAGGCGATCGAGGCCGCGGCGTCCGCGTGATTCCTGTTTCGCCCCCTTGGTCTGAAGTTATCGTTTCGCAACCTGCTGGAGCTCCCGCGGCTGCTGTTACGCGGCTAGCGTGAGACAAACGCTCATCCATCGACGGCAGGGGAGTCATGCGCACATTGGTCAAGGTGGCAGCCGGTGTTGCTCTGCTGCAGGCGCTGGCCGGCTGCGGCGGCTCAACAGCGGGCTTTTCCGCTTTGACCGAGAAGGACGCCACAGCTGTAGAACTTCCTGCCCATATTGAGGTGGAGCATGTGGCTCCGGGCAGCGTCAGGTTGCTCGCGGAGCAGGATGATCACTCGTTCTATGTGGCCAACGCACTTCCGGGCGGCGTCTGCCTCATCTACGCCAATCGTCAGCATGATTCCAGCTGGCTGGCAGGCTGTACCCTGGCGGAACCCCGCCAATTTTCGCCCGCGGAGCCAAGCCCCCTCGAGATCAGCGGCAGCGGCGTCACGGCCAAGCTGGCAGTCGACGGTTACGACGCGAGCAAGGACCTGGCCGACCGCTGGGAGCAGCTGCACCCGAACCTGCTGGTCCGCGGGCTCTAGGCTACTTCGCTCAGGTAACCCTCCAGTTGGTCGGCCAACTCTTTGGGGTGGCTGAGCGCCACGCAGTGGCAGCCGGGGATTTCGTCCGGGACAATGCCCAGCCGCTCGGGAACGATCCGACGGAACAAGTCGGCGGGGAAGAAGCGGTCGTCCTTGCACAGGATGAACTTCGTCGGCACGTCCGGGTGGGCCTTCAGTGGCCACGGCTCGGCCTGGGATGCTTCCGACTGGCCGCGCTCATAACTCAATGCCTCCTCGGCCAGCTCGCGCGGGACGCCGTTGTAGAAGCTAATGAACGGATCCGGGTTTCCAGTCAGCCCGCCGTCCGTGGCGGCCTGCTCCTTGGCCGCTTCGCCGTATCCGGTATTGCGCCACCAGTCCGCGGGCCGCTCGCCGGGGGCCGGGACCATCGCCGCGAGGTAGACCAGCACCTTGACCGGTAGCCGGGCGGCGATCAGCGGCGCGGTGAAGCCGCCAAACGACTGGCCGACGATCACCAGGTCCCGCCGGTCGCCGATCTCTTGGACTACCTCGTCCGCCGTATCGTCCAGCCCCTTGGTTTCGTCCTCGCTGGGCAGGTCGGGGGCCACCACGTCATGCCCGCGGGCACGCAGTTGGGCCTCCACCAAGTGCCAATACCAGCCGACATCCCCGGCCCCGTGAATCAACACAAAGGTGGCCATGTGTGCAAACCTCCCCTAGCTCGCGTGGCCCTGATTATGGCAGGCGCGGCCTGAATGGTCACTGGTGCGGGTACGTCGGGTGTCCGGAAGCAACCAAACTCCGCGCCGGGCGTCCCTGCGTCACCGATTCTGAACGTCGCAGGAGCAACCCCATAGACTGGGGATCATGACCCAGACTTCTGCGGCCGATCCAGCGGCCGACCGCGCCCGCCTGCTCGAACTGATCAAGGAACTGGCCGTGGTGCGCGGCAAAGTCACACTCTCCAGTGGTGCCGAGGCCGATTACTACATTGACCTGCGGCGGGTCACCCTGCATCACGAAGCCTCCCGCTTGGTCGGCAGGGTCATGCTGGCCATGCTGGATGAGGCCGGCATCGAGTTCCAGTCGGCCGGCGGCTTGACCATGGGCGCCGACCCGGTGGGCACCGCGCTGATGCACGCCGCGGCAGACGCCGGCCGCGCCGTGGACGCTTTCGTGGTGCGCAAGGCGCAGAAGTCCTACGGAATGGGCCGCCAAGTTGAGGGTCCCGACGTGAAGGATCGGGCCGTCGTCGTACTGGAAGACACCTCCACTACCGGCGGCTCCGCTCTGACCGCGGTGGAAGGCGTGCGCAACGCCGGCGGTCAGATCAAGGCCGTGGCCGTCATCGTGGACCGCGACACCGGCGCCAAGGAACGCATTGAGGCTGAAGCAGGCGTTCCGTATCTGTTCGCCTTCGGCAAGGACGAGCTGGGCCTGGACTAGCCGCGGCAGGCAGCCCACCAAACTCATGGATGTACGCAGGAACAAGGCCGCCCGCCAGCTGCGCCTGGCCAGCGACCTGCACCGGGTCTCGCGGCGCTCGTTCCTGATCGGCGCCGCTTTCGGCCTGGGTACCGCCGCGGATCTGGCGGCCACCCGGGCCATCCAGAGTATGCGGAACGAAGCGCAGATCCTCACGCTGGCGGACGAGAGTGCGGACCGGCGCTTCCCGCGCTCCAGCTGGGTAGTGTTCCCGGGGTACAAGACCAGCTGGGAGGAGGGGCTGTGGATCCTGAACTCGCTGCGCACGGGCTTGACGGAGCGCGGCCGACTGGCGGTGGCGGGCTATTCGAACCGCGGATTGGATCTGGCTGAGCTGACCGAGGTGCTGCAAAAACACATTCAGGACAACAAGCTGCAGAAGCTCTACTTCTACGGGCACAGCTTCGGCGGCATGGTGGCGGTGGAGATGACCGCGCGGCTGCGGGCCAAGGGCTTCCCGGTGGAGCTGATCCTGATGGACTCGTCCCCGTACAGCCGCTTCGACGTGCTGGACAAGACCATGTTCGAAGGCGTGGTGTTCCTGTACGAGGCCGGTTATCGGGTCCCGAGTTATCTGCGCGGGGGATACGAGCTGGGCGAGCGGATTGTGCACAAGAACGAACGCAGCTGGCGGCAGATCGTGGAGCAGACCATGGAGCAGTTGTCCCCGCTGGCCGTCTCCAGCACGCTGATTCAGTCGCAGTCCTCGTACATTTACCACTTCGACGCGCACCGTTTCAGCCACAGCATCGGCGAGACCAAGATGGCGTGGATGGGGAACCCGGGCGATCAGACGATCAACTACACCACCGCCCGGCGCAGCTGGCTGGTGAACTACGAGGCGAACTTCCTGACCAACAACCTGGTGACCGAAGGCGCCCGGCCGGCCCACGCCAGCCCGCAATGGAACTCGGCAATCTACGTGCCGATCATCCAGCAGGTGGAAAACGAGTTCTTCCCGCTGCCGGTGGCTGGCATGAAGGCGCAGTTCTTCTAGCCCGATCCGGTTGGCTGCGCCCGCGCATCGCTCCCGTTTAGGATGGCCCGTTCCCCGCGCGGCTCGATGGGGGTGCGGATAGGCCTGGCCCGGCTTGGAGGTCCGGCCGCCGGCTAGCTCCGGCCGCCGACTAAACGAGTGGGATCAGGTCGGCCACCGAGTCGACCGTTTGGTTAGGCCGGAAGGGGAAGCGGGCCACATCTTCGGGCTGGGTGATGCCGGTGTAGACCAGCACCGTGTGCAGCCCGGCCTCCATGCCGGCGACGATGTCTGTGTCCATCCGATCGCCGATCATCGCCGTGGTCTCGGAGTGGGCATCAATCTGGTTCATGGCCGAGCGGAACATCATCGGATTCGGTTTGCCCACAATGTACGGCGTGCGGTTGGTGGCTTTGGTGATCAGTGCCGCGATTGCTCCGGTGGCAGGCAGCACCCCCTCCGTGGACGGGCCAGTGGCGTCCGGATTGGTGGCGATAAAGCGTGAGCCGGCCAGGATCAGCCGGATGGCTTTGGTGATCGCTTCGAAGGAGTACGTTCTCGTTTCGCCCAGCACCACGTACTGCGGGTCCCGGTCGGTCAGGATGAAACCAGCCTCGTGTAGGGCAGTGGTTAGCCCGGCCTCGCCGATGACGTAGGCGCGGCCGTGCCCCTCTGAGGGCGGCGTCTGGTTGCGCAGGAATTGGGCAGTGGCCAGCGCCGACGTCCAGATGTTCTCCTCCGGCACCTCCAACCCGGCCTGATGCAGCCGTGCGGCCATATCCCGGGGAGTGAAAATGGAGTTGTTGGTCAGCACCAAGAACCGCTTGGAAGTGTCCATCCAGCGCCGGATCAATTCAGCTGCACCAGGGATGGCGGTGCTCTCGTGCACCAGCACGCCGTCCATGTCGGTGAGCCAGCATTCGATGTCGGCCGGCGTGCGAATCTTCTGCAGATGCATGGTTCCCTTTCTGCCGGAGCGGGTACGGGTGCACCCCGCTGAGCTCGCGGGACGGCGCCTTCGACCCAGTCTGTCACCTAGGCTTGTGGGGTGGAAAAAAACGCAGGCGAAGCCGAGGCCGGACAGCCGTTGACCGACGGACAGAAGCCCGGATCGGACGTTCCCGTAGCCGACCCCGACGCGCCCGGAACCGGCGCCCCGGAGGCGAGCATCGGCGTCGGGCCCTGGGAGGGGACATTGCCGGAGGGCGACCACTGGGACCCGCAGTTGCTGGCCGACGGCGACCGCCGCAACGTGACGGACCAGTACCGCTACTGGAAGCACGACGCGATCGTCGCGGACCTGGACTCCCGCCGGCACAATTTCCACGTGGCCATCGAGAACTGGCAGCATGACCTGAACATCGGCTCCGTAGTGCGCTGCGCCAATGCCTTCCTGGCCAAGGAAGTGCACATCATCGGACGACGGCGGTGGAACCGGCGCGGGGCGATGGTCACCGACCGCTACCAGCACGTCCGGCACCACCCCACCGTGGAGGACTTCGTGGCCTGGGCGCAAGGCGAGGGGCTGCGGATCATCGGGATCGACAACTTCCCCGACTCGGTGCCGCTGGAGACCTACGACCTGCCCGAGAACGTTGTGCTGGTGTTCGGGCAGGAAGGGCCCGGGCTGACGCCTGAGGTCCACGCCGCCGCCGACGCCACGCTGTCGATCGCCCAGTTTGGCTCCACCCGCTCGATCAACGCCTCCGCCGCCGCGGCCATCGCCATGCATGCCTGGATCCGCCGCCACGTGTTTTCGCAGCCGGTGGGGGCACCGGCCGCTCCGTAGGCGGGCTCGGGAGACTCCTAAGGCGGGCCGGGTGGCACCGCTCCCAAGGCGGGCCGGGTGGGCCTGGCGGCACCCGCGGTTAGCCTAGCTCCGCCGTCAGCTGTCCACGTTCAGCGGGAATTGTCCATGTCTTGGCTGTCCACAGGCCTCTGACCTGCGACGATGCTCACGGCCCCGCCAAAACGTGGACACCGATGGCATAGCGCGGGGCCAAGTAGGCCGCGGGAGCCCTGGGCAGGGAGCCGTCTGGGTGACTCCGCAGCTGCGTGGACGCCGCAGTCAGCCGACCAGGCCCAGCAGCGTCCCGGCGCCGACGGTCCGGGCGCCGTGGCTCTCGACCCGTTCGCGCAAGCCGCGGTCCGACGTCACCACGGTCACCGACGCCTCGGAGTCGGCACCGAACGCCTTCTCCACCTGGGCCACGATCTCGTCGTCGCCCGACCGGGCCGCGTGCACTACGTCCAACTGCACACCGCGGCGGTGCGCCGCCGCAGCCTGGCCCGCCCCGCCGTCGTCGCGCGGGGAAGCCGGACGCGAGGTGGTGCCGTGCGGGGAAGGTTCGGCCCCGCCGTCGTGCTCATAGCCACCTTCCGCGGCGGCATCCTTCGCGGCGCCTTCCAGCACGACGACGGTGCGCGGCCACACAGTGCCGGCGGGCACCGCCAGCAGGTCGGCCGGGAGCCCCGGTTCCAACGCGGCGCGCAGCGAGGCCAGCAGCCGATGGGCGGCACCGGCGCGGTCCTTCCACCAACCGTCCGGCCGGGAGCCCACCACGTTCGCGGCGTCGATGACCAGCAGCGGCGGGTGTTCCAGCAAGGTGCGCAGCCGGGGCCAGGCCTCGCCGAAGTGCGGGTGCAGCGGCAGATTGTCCACCTCATGCAGCGGCACCCAGGCCAGGGCAAGGCTTTCGGCATCGGTAATGGCCGGTTCGAACGGCCGCACGGTCCTGGCCGCGGCGGTGGTGTACGTCCAAAACCCCAGGTCCAGCACCGACGTGAACAGCGGAGCCAGCGCGTCGAGCGGGACGTCGGCCTCCTCGTTCGCCTCGCGCAGGGCGGCGTCGACTGCCAACTCGTCCTGGTGGCGCGCGCCGCCCGGGATTCCCCAGGTGCCGCCGAAATGGCTCCACTGGGCCCGGTGCTGGAGCAGGATGCCGCGCTCGCGGTCCACTGCGAGCAGCCCGGCCGAGCCGAACCGGCCCCACATCCGGGTACCGTCCGGTCCTTCCACCCAGGCGTCGCCCGGATCGCGCGGACCGTGGAACGGCGGCGGGAATTCAGTCATGGTTCCAGCTTGCCACGGCGGGCCACGCCGCGGGGGAGTGAGGCCGCGGATGTAACCCGGCTTCACACACGTCTGCCCGGATCCGGCTGTGGCGGCAGGAGCCGGCTGGTGCGGCAGCCTCGGGCGTCTCGAAACTGCGGTGGTGACCGACTCGAAGCCGCTCCCCGGACGCGACTCGATAGGATGGGCGCAGAGGCAACGCCTTCGAATCCGTATCGCTAGCCAAGGAGTCAGCATGCCCGTTGCAACCCCTGAGATCTATGCCGACATGATTGACCGCGCCAAAGCGGGCGGCTTCGCCTACCCGGCGATCAACGTCACCTCCTCGCAGACCCTGAACGCAGCCCTGCAGGGCTTTGCCGATGCCGGATCCGACGGCATCATCCAGGTTTCCACCGGCGGTGCCGCGTACTGGTCCGGCGCCGGCGTCAAGGACATGGTCGCCGGTTCGCTGGGCTTCGCCGCGTTCGCCCGCGAGGTGGCCAAGAAGTACCCGGTCAACGTGGCGCTGCACACCGACCACTGCCCGAAGGACAAGCTGGACAGCTTTGTGCTGCCGCTCCTGGCGGAGTCCGAGGCGGCCGTGAAGCGCGGCGAGGACCCCATCTTCCAGTCGCACATGTGGGACGGCTCGGCCGAGACGCTTGAAGAGAACCTGAAGATCGCCGAAGACCTGCTGGCCCGCACCGCCGCGGCCAAGATCATCCTGGAAGTGGAGATCGGCACGGTGGGCGGCGAGGAAGACGGCGTCGAAAACGAGATCAACGAGAAGCTCTACACCACCGTGGACGACGGTTTGAAGACCATCGAGGCGCTGGGTGCGGGTGAGAAAGGCCGCTACATCACCGCGCTGACCTTCGGCAACGTGCACGGCGTCTACAAGCCCGGCGGCGTGAAGCTGCGCCCCGAGCTGCTCCAGCAGATCCAGGCAGAGGTCGGAGCGAAGATCGGCAAGGACAACCCGTTCAACCTGGTCTTCCACGGCGGCTCCGGCTCGTCCGAGCAGGAAATCGCCGACGCCGTGTCCTACGGCGTGATCAAGATGAACGTGGACACGGACACCCAGTACGCCTTCACCCGTCCGGTGGCGGGCCACATGTTCTCCAATTACGACGGCGTACTGAAGGTCGACGGCGAAGTGGGCAACAAGAAGGCCTACGACCCACGTGTTTGGGGCGCGGCCGCCGAGAAGTCCATGGCAGCCCGCGTGGTGGAAGCAGCCCAGCGCCTGGGCTCTGCCGGAAAGTCGGTGAAGTAAATGACCGAGCCCTTCCGCACCAACCTGCTGGGCCCCGAGCCGACCTACCTGCCGGAAGAGACCGACGTCCTGGCCCGACTGGACGCCGGCGACGAAGCGGTGGATCTGGCCGCGAGGTTCCCTTCCTCCTCGCTGGTGTGGGCGATTCTGGCCGATGAAGCCTACGGCGAGGGCCGGACCGTCGAGTCCTACGCCTACGCCCGGGTGGGCTACCACCGCGGCCTGGACTCGCTGCGACGTGCCGGTTGGCGCGGCGCGGGCCCGATTCCCTGGGAGCACGAACCGAACCGCGGCTTCCTGCGCGCCCTGTACGCCCTGGGCCGGGCGGCGGGTGCCATCGGCGAGGCCGAAGAAGTGGACCGGATCGGCAAATTCCTGGCCGATTCAGACCCGAACGCCAAGGCGGCCATCGAAGGCGCCTGAGGTGTAAATAGGTTGGTTAGAAAACGGGAGTTGGCCTTGAGTCAGCTCCCGTTTTCTAACCACTGGATTCTTCTGGCTTGCTGGCTGCTTCAGCGGCGGCAGCACCCGGTGTCTATTCCTCGCCCCGATTCTCGCCATCACGGGATCCGGGGTGGCCGCCGTTGACACCCCCTGGCCGGAAGACCGCTCCGGACTTCGGCGCGTAGGCGAACCAGGCGCCGGCCGCGCCGGAGGCCTCGTCATCGGCCTTTAGCCGCGCCAATTGCTCTTGGTCCCTGCGGAGATCAGTGACCCGACGGCTGAAGGCGGCAACGGCAGAAGGTGAGCCCGGCCCGTTGCCTCGAAAGCGGCGAGCGTGCGCTCCCTTCTCGTACGATCTGAACTCGACCTCGAAGCCAGCGCCAAGTTCTTGGGCAACCTGCTGCGCCAACCGGAGCCCATCCCTGGTGAACTGGGCCGCCAGTTCACGGCTCCGCCATTCCAAGTTGACGAGGGCGTCATAGTAGCCCAGCTCCCACCGTGTGAGGTCCCGAATCAGCCTCTCGCTCAGGCCGCAATCCGCGTAGTCGACCGGTCCGTCAAACCACAGCACGGTGTCTGCGTAATCCGGGAACATCCGTACAACGGGGACCATCTCCTCGCCCCAGTCCATGCGGGGAATTTACCACTGAATCGGCGTGAAAAGACCGGTCCCGGGTCCTGTCCGGCCCTTTCGCAGCGATGCGTTGTTGGGCATGATGCAGAGATGGAAGCAGACACCTGGAGCGCAGCCGCCGCAGCAATAGATGGAGCCGAAGCGTGAGCAGATCCGAGACCATCGAGCAGTATCTGCGCAGGCTCGGGTCGAACGATCCGACCCCGGGTGCGGGCGCTGTCGGGGCGATCCATGCAGCACAGGCAGCGGCGCTGATCGGGATGGTTGCCAGCTTCTCCAAGCCCCAGGGAGCCAGCGGGTCGGCATCGGAGTCCGAGGATGGCGCGTCTGGAAGGTCGGAACCGGACCTCGAAGCCATTCTGTCCGAGGCGGACGAGCTGATGCGGACCGCCATGCAGCAGGCGGAATCTGACGAAGAGAAGTTCCAGCGGGTGGTCGACTGCTACAAGCTTCCGTCCGGATCCGACGAGGAGAGGGCCAAGCGCAGCGCGGCCTTCCGCGAGGCGCTCGTCGAAGCGACGCTTCCGGCGAGGGCGCAGCTGGACCTAGCCACCGCCGTCGTCCGTTTGGGCGGGGAGCTGCTGGATGTTTGCAAAGCCGACCTTCTCAGCGACATCGCTGTGGCGGCCGAGGCGGCCCGCGCCGCCGCCGCCACCGCGCGCATTACCGTGGAGGCCAACTTGGCGTCGATCGAAGAGGATTCCCTGCAGGAATCTCTTCGGGAACATACGCAGAAGGCGGACGGGGTGGTGCGCCGGGCGGAGGAGCTCTCCGCGCTGGTGCGGCAGCGCGTGCTCGAGTAGCCGGGCCGGGTTCCCCAGCGTCACCCAGCCCAAGCCGTGCGACTAGTCCTTCCTGCTGGCGATCTGAATCAGGTTGCCACAGGTGTCGTCGAGGACGGCGGTGATGACCGGTCCCATGTCGGCGGGCTTCTGGATGAACTCCACGCCCAGCGCGGCCAGGCGCTCGTACTCGGCGTGCACATCCTCCACGCCAAAGCTGTTGAACGGGATGCCGTCTGCGACCAAGGCTTCCTTGAACGGCTTCACCGCCGGATGGCCGGACGGCTCCAGCAGCAGTTCCACCCCGTCGGGGGCCTCCGGCGAGACAACCGTCAGCCACCGGTCCGCGCCGAGCGGCACGTCATTCTTGAGCTGAAAGCCCAGCTTGGTGGTGTAGAACTCGAGCGCCTTCTGTTGGTCGTCGACGAAAATACTCGTGGTGGTGACAATCATGGTTTTTCCTTCGTGGTGGTGGGCTGTGGGAAAAGCGTGAGCCATTCCCGTGCGGCGGCCAGCGGGGCAGGGTCCAGATGGTGCACGGTAGTACGACCCCGGGTGCTGGACGCAACCAATTTGGCCTCGCGCAGAATGGCCAAATGCTTGGTGACAGCCTGGCGGGAGATCTCCAGATGGTGCTTGTTGATCAAACCCACGGTCAGCTGGAACAGGGTCTGGTCATTGTTTGCGGCCAGCTCCTCCAACAGGATCCGCCGAGTCGGATGACCGAGGGCGTGGAAAACTGCGTCCATAGCCTCAACAATACGCAACCGAAAGGTTGCCAGTCCAGCGGGTCGCGCGGGTTCGCGAGCCAGCCGGTGACCCGTCCAGTCCTCGACCGAAAAGCCAGCCGGCGACTCGTCCAGTCCTCGACCGAAAAGCCAGCCGCCGACTCGTCCAGTCCTCGACCGACCGAAAAGCTAGCCGGCGATCCGTCCGGGCCTTTCGCCGCAGCGGCCGGGAAGGGATGATGCAGGTATGGGTGCGAACACTGCGTTCACGGTCACCGAGCAGGTCTACGTGCCGCCGGCCCGGGCGTGGGCGCTGTTGACCGACTGGGCTGCCGCGCCAGCGTGGATGCCCGGGGTGAGCGAGATGCACGCCGAGGGCCCCTTGGTCACAGGCCAAACCATCGACTTCCACTCCCAGGGGCATGACCGCAGCTGCACGGTGAGCCAGCTCGACGTCGGACGCAGCATCACCATTGCCTCGTCGCAGGGGGACGTGCAGGCGTACTACCGCTACGAGCTCGACGACGATGGCGGCGCCACCCGCCTGACGCTCACGGCCGACGTCGTCATCACTGAGGAACTGGCCGGCATGGCGGACCAGATCCGCGCCGCGATGGCCGAGGCGGACTCCGGCCAGCTGACAGATTTCAAACGTTTCGCCGAAGCCGCGCCCTGATCCGGCACTGCGGTCCACCCCACCCCAGGATCAGTAGAATCGACAGCTGGGACCGCTTGAAAGGACTGTGTTGGCCAAGCTCTACTTCCGCTACGGGGCGATGAACTCCGGCAAATCCACCGGACTGCTCCAGGTTGCGTTCAACTATGAGGAGCGCGGGCAGCGTGTGCTGCTGACCAAGCCGAACCTGGACACCAAGGGGGACAGCAAGATCGTCTCCCGGTTGGGCATGACCCGTGACGTGGACTTCATGATTCGGCCAGGCGAATCGGTTCGCGAGCACTTCGGCCGGGTGGCCGCCGGCGAAGATCCGGAGGCCCTGCTGGAACACGTGGATGTCCAGCCGGTGGCCTGCCTGCTGGTGGACGAGGCCCAGTTCCTGGAACCGGCGCAGGTGGACGACCTGTTCCGCATCGCGGTGATGGATAACGTTCCGGTGCTGGCTTACGGCATCCGGACCGACTTCCGCACCCAGGCTTTCCCCGGCGCGCGCCGGCTGCTGGAAATCGCGCACACGCTGGAGGAGTTGAAGACCATCTGCCGCTGCGGCCGCAAGGCCGTGTTCAACACCCGCCGAGTGGACGGGGAGGTTGTTTTCGACGGCGAGCAGGTCGCCATCGACGGCGAGGACGTCTGGTACGAGTCGCTCTGCGGAACCTGCTACCTGGAGGCCTCCGGCGGCAAACTGTAGGTTGGGGGGCCTCCTGACCGTTCAGGGCCCAATGCGGTCCTTGCCCGGGCGATCTCCTGAAGGGCGTCCGGCGCCTCCACCGGAATGCCGTGCAGCACGGTCCATTGCCAGAATCGCTCAGCCTCGGCCAAGAGCTCTAGGTTGAAGGCCGCCGGATCCACGCGGACGGCCGCGTCTCCAATCCTGAGCAGCGCGCCGCCGCGGATTCGCTCCAGCACTACCGGTACGGGCTGGTCTGGAAGCAGCGTCTCGCCCCGCCCGGTAGCCAAATAGTCCGCAACCACCCCAACCAGACCACGCCAGATCCCGCAGACATCGTCCCAGACGGGTGCGCCGAGCAGCGGTGTGCCCTGCCACGCCAAGCTGACGACGCCGTCGTCGTACTGGAAGCGGTGAAGTTCGCCCACGCGCAGCCAGGTTCTGGCTGCCGCCTCCGCATTCTCATACAGGTCTTCGAGATAATCGGCAGGATGTTCGGCGAACGCCTGGAGGTCCCGGACGGCCCGCGACAGGATAGCTGTTGTGCTGGTCAGCTGGGGCGTTGCCAAGGCTTCCTCGATCAGTAGTGGGTCGGCGCTGGCGGGGCTCCGGGCTGGCCCGCCAACAGTGTCCAGTATGCCGCGCGGGAACGGCACGGCGTCAGGGACCGGTGGGCAGGCCCAGCCGTTCTGCCAGCCCCATCGCGTTGAACGGCGCGTGGACTTTGGCATCGTTGTCGAAGTACACGTACGCGTCCCGGCCCACGCCGTCAGGACAGTCGGAGCCGGAGAGCCAGCCGCTGACCGCCGTTGCCATCCGGTCCAGGTCCGAGTCCGGATAGCCGCCGACGTAGAGCTCGTCCTTGCCGTGCAACCTGACGTAGATGAAGTCCGCGGTGATCTCATGCAGCATCGGCCACTTTCCGGCGCTGTCCGCGAGCACCAGGGCTGCGTTGTGCCGACGCAGCTGGTTGTAGAACTCCTCGGTGATGAACGTGGTGCTGCGGATTTCGACGGCGTGGCGCAGCGGTCGGTCGGCGCCGCCGTCGGGAATCCAGATCCGGTCCTTCATCAACTCGCTGTGTTCGGCGGCCAGTGCCGCGGCCGACTGCGTGCTTTGGGGCAGTTGGGCCAGGAACTTCTCCATAACGCCGGCGTCGTAGGTGGCGCGTTCGGGCAACTGCCACAGGAACGGGCCGAGTTTGTCGCCGAGCCCCAGCACGCCGCTGGCATAGAAGTTGGCCAGCGCCTCGCGGACGTCCTTCAGCCCCTTGAGGTGCGTGATGTAGCGCCCGCCCTTGACCGAGAAGACGAATCCCGGCGGAGTTTCCTCGTGCCATCGCCGGAAGCTGGAGGGCCGCTGGAGCGAGTAGAAGGTGCCGTTGATTTCCACCGAGTTCAGGTGGCTGGAGGCGTACTCCAGTTCGCGGTGCTGCGGAAGGCCCTTGGGGTAGAAGGTGCCCCGCCACCGCGGATACCGCCAGCCGGAAATGCCGATCCGTGCCATCGGTTGAGAGACGGCCATGTTCGGCAGGCTATCCCGCCGCTGCGCCGCAGGCCAGAGCGTGCCAGCCCCGGCGTCGCGCCGCGGGCCAGAGCGGACCGGCCCCGCCGACGGGCTTCGCGACCGCCGTCGTCGAACGTCGGCCCCGCGGCCTGTCGCCAATCGGGTGGAGAAAAGGTGCTGCAAAAGCACAGGTTTTACAGCACCTTTTCTCCACTTGATGACGGGGACCGACTTCAAGCTGCAACTACGCAGCGGCGAGCCGCCCAGCAGCGATTCAGGACAACACTTTCGCGGCAACCCTCGCGGCCGGTCTCGCGGCCTACACCCCGCCGGGCACCGATTCCGGGCCGCGCAGGCCAATCGGCTAAACTTGGTGGGTAAGAGCCCCACATACTCCGCTTGGAGTGAGGGGCGTTCTCATGCGCGGCAGCGGCTCCTTCTTGTACAGACTGTCCGGGGCTTCCGCCGCATCGAATGGGGGAGGATCCCATGCCAGCAATTGTGATCGTCGGAGCTCAGTGGGGCGACGAAGGAAAAGGCAAGGCAACCGACCTGCTCGGCGGCCGCGTGGACTACGTGGTCAAGCCGAACGGCGGCAATAACGCGGGCCACACCGTCGTCGTCGGCGGGGAGAAGTACGAGCTGAAGTTGCTGCCGGCCGGCATCCTGTCCCCCAACGCCACTCCGATTATCGGCAACGGTTGCGTGGTCAACCTTGAGGCTCTCTTCGAGGAGATCGACGGACTCGAAGCCCGCGGCGCCGACACCTCGCGGCTGCGGGTCTCCGCGAACGCCCACCTGGTGGCCCCGTTCCACCAGACCATGGACAAGGTCACCGAGCGCTTCCTGGGTAAGCGGGCCATCGGCACCACCGGCCGCGGCATCGGCCCCGCCTACATGGACAAGGTGGCCCGGCTGGGCATCCGCGTACAGGACGTCTTCGACGAATCGATCCTGCGGCAGAAGGTCGAGGGCTCGCTGCGGCAGAAGAACGAGCTGCTGGTCAAGGTCTACAACCGCCGCGACGTCCACGTGGAGGAAGTGGTGGAGTACTTCCTGTCCTTCGCCGAGCGGCTGCGGCCCATGGTCATCGACTCCACGCTGGTGCTGAACCAGGCGCTGGACGAGGGCAAGGTGGTGCTGATGGAGGGCGGCCAGGCCACCTTCCTGGACGTGGACCATGGCACCTACCCGTTCGTGACCTCCTCCAACCCGACCGCCGGCGGCGCGTCCGTGGGCTCGGGCATCGGCCCCACACGGATCAACCGCGCCGTGGGCATCATCAAGGCCTACACCACCCGCGTGGGTGCCGGGCCGTTCCCCACCGAGCTGTTCGATGACATGGGCGAATACCTGCAGAAGAAGGGCGGCGAGTTCGGCGTAAACACGGGCCGGCCGCGCCGCTGCGGCTGGTACGACGCCGTGCTGTCCCGCCATGCCTCCCGCGTCAACGGATTCACCGACTACTTCGTGACCAAGCTGGACGTGCTCACCGGCATCGAGCAGATTCCGGTCTGCGTGGCTTACGACGTGGACGGCGTCCGGCATGACGAAATGCCGATGACCCAGACCGAGTTCCACCACGCCAAGCCGATCTTCGAGTACTTCGACGGCTGGACCGAGGACATCACCGGCGCCAAGACGCTGGAGGACCTGCCGACGAACGCACGCAACTACGTGCTGGCGCTGGAGAAGATGTCCGGCACCCGGTTCTCCGCCATTGGCGTCGGTCCGGACCGCGACCAGACCATCGTGATCCGGGATTTGATCGCGGAGTAACGCACAGCAAACAACGACGGCGGGGCGCGGCTTGGCGCTACGTGCCACCTGCCGTCTGGGTGGCGCAGCGACCGTCGGATGAGGGGCGCGGACAGCGATGTCCGCGCCCTTTGCCGTCGGGACAGCTGCTCCGCCGGACATCCGGTTCCGGGTGGTGGCGTCGGTGTAGGGTCGGACCCAATCTGGGTGGGTGAAAACGGGGTGGACAGGTGGGCGAAACGATGGTCGTGGTCGGGCGGGGAGACGTGCTGGGCGAGGAGTACCGTCGCCGTATAGCCGAGGTCTATGTGCGTAGTTTCGCGGCGGACTTCGTCGCGTTCTCGCGCGACACCGGCAAGTTGGCCGACGCGTTCGAGCACATGCTGTTGCTCGAACGGTTCTACATCGCGTTGGTGAACGGGGAGCCCGCCGGCCTCGCCTCGCTCACCGAGGGTGACCAAACGCTGTTCGCGCCGCGATGGCGGGAGATTCGGCGGCACCTCGGGTTGGTGCGCGGGTTGCTTGGCTACGTGGTGATCCGCAAGTGGTTCATGGCCGCCTCCGACGCCGCCCTGCCCGGGCTCGCCGAGATCGGGTTCGTCGCCACCGAGCCGGCCTACCAGGGGCGCGGCGTTGCGACCGCGTTGCTGCATCACCTTCTGGCGCTGCCCGGCTATAGCGAGTACGTGCTCGAGGACATCAAGGACACCAACGCACCCGCCCTTGGCCTCTACACCAAGCTCGGTTTCACGGTGTACAAGCGCAGGAGCGTGCGCTTCGCCCGCCGCGTCGGCTTCACCGAGCTCGTGTCGATGAAGCTCGTGCAGGATGATGCGCAGCCTGCAGAGGGCAGGTTCCCCGGAGTCGTCTGACGGGTCCCCGCCTGAAGAACGTTGCCGGCACGGCTGCTGGTCGCTCGTGCCTGCGAGGTTCGGTACCGCGGCGGTCAACAACGCCAGCTCGAGAAAGGGACCTCCGTCGGGGTCAGGCATTCATGTAAGGCGCTGTCGACGGTGGCGTCTTGAGAACCGAGCAGCCCGGACACAACCGCCCCCTCTACGTCTCTGGCAGCCAGCCCGGACCGGTATGCGTGGACCGGGGTTGGCCGGGTTCGTGCTCCGGCTGGCGTTGGGTCCGGGGTCATCCGTTCTTGAGGCGGGTTTTGTGAGCGGCTGCACAGGGCGTTATGGGTGTGGTGCGGCGGTGCCGGGCTGCGGTGCGGGGTGGTGTTGGGGGCGGCGGTTCCTTGTGGTGGCGGGCTTTTTGGGCGGGTGTTTGGTTGGTATGAGGGGGTGTGCGGGCGGGTTGCGGGGGCGATTTGCGGGGATGCCGGGAGGGGTGTATTGTTTTCTGAGTCGCTGCTGCTGAAGCAGACAAAACAGCGGCCAAACCCCTTCAAAACATCACCAGGATTTGGTGCGTTTTACGCGCCTCTTGGGGTTTTGGCGGGGGCCGGGATTCGGACCTGAATCCGCCGGAAACGGCGATTTGCAAAGGTCGCGGGAACCGGGTAAGTTTGAAAAGTTGCTCCGGAGCGATGGAGGGCCTGTGAGGGTCGTCTTGGTGCCGGGTGCTCCTGTTGTTTGAGAACTCAATAGTGTGCCAAGTTTGTTGATACCAATTATTTATTGGTTGAAGTGCCGTGGCGTGCCGCCCCTGTGGTGTGTCGCGGTTTTATCAGCCTGGTTTGAATTTAGTGCAGTGTCTTTGGTCGTTTTCCC